>JAXDQG010000001.1:0-4887 GCA_034667945.1 Acidimicrobiia bacterium
CTCGAGGAACAGGGGGCCGATCTCTCGGAGATCCCACAGCCCGATCCGGAGCAGCTGCGGGTGATGGATACGGTCGAAGCCCGCATCACGACCGCTATCGACGTCGGTCCCTTCGTCGAACGAAAGCGCACCGCGCTCGCCACCCACGCCAGCCAGATCAACGAGTCGTTGTGGGGCCGCTTGCCCGCCGAGGCGTTCGGAGCGCTCTTCGGTGAGGAGACCTACATCAGGGCCTACGACACCACCGGCGCGCCGGTCCCGGAAGCGGACCTCTTCGTCGGGTTGCGCTAGCACCGTGTGCCTCCCCGACAGCGACTTCATCGACAACGTCCAAACGCAAAGAGCACGACGGCGAGTTCGTCCCGGCTGAGGGTGACCTCCTCGGGGCAAGTGAGCGAACGGCGGCTTTCGGCCATCGTCGCACCGTAGGGAGAGTGAGAAGCCGCGGTCGGTGTGACACGCCGGCGGCGAGGCTGGCCACCTGTACTTGGATCCTCGCCGGCCGCAGTCACGAGCACTCGCGACCCCATCAGCCGTCCGCGGTGGGACCGAGGACGGTGACGGTCCCCCGGTCGCCGTCCACCTCGAGGAAATCACCGTCGATGAGTCGGCGGGAGGCACCCTCCACGCTCACAACGGCGGGGATGCCGAGCTCACGAGCGACGATCGCGGCGTGGCTCTGCAACGCGCCGACGTCAACGACGACCGCTGTGGCGGCGAGGAACAACGGTGTCCACGCTGGATCGGTCAGTGGCGCCACGAGAACCTCGCCCGGTTCGATGCCGCGGGGGTCGCGCGGATCGGTGATGACTCGCGCTCGGCCACGGCCCACTCCGGCGGACACTCCGATGCCCGTCAGGGGTCCGGTCCGCGTCACCCGTGGGCGGTCGGCTCGACGGGGCCAGGTCGCCGGATCGGGAAGCTCGGCTTCGAACGCGAACGGCGGGACCCGGTCGTTGAGGTCCTCGTACGTGGCGCGACGCGCTGCGAGCTCAGCTCCGAGCGTGGCGGGATCGTCGAGGAGCTTCGGGAGCTCCTCGACGGTCGCCATGAAGAACTGCTTGCGGTCCGGGAGTTGACCGGCGCGCACGAGACGATCGGCGGCGAGGAAGAGCGGTCGTCGTAGCGCGGAGACCCCGAGCACGATCGTGCCCTTTGCCTGTTCGCGTCGAGCGGTGCCGCGGGCTGCGGTCTCTAGGAGCCGGGTGATGAGGGGACGCAACGGCGGCGCCACCGCGCGGCGCAGGCGCCCGCGGGCCTCGGAGCGCTCCTTCGCGAGTCGTGGGGCCGCGACTTCGGGGTCAGCCGACTCGGGCGAAAGCCGCAACCGCTCGACGACAGCCAGCACCGATGCGGGATCACTCCCCCAGGTGTCGGACGCGAGCTCGACCTCGTTCGGCCCGCGGTGGCCGTGCTCGATGAGGAAGGCGTCGAACCGTTCGAGGAAGCCTGCGACAGCGCGATCCGCGCCGGCTGCTGCTCGGAGTCTGTCCTGCAACCCATCGATACCAGCGTCGAACGCCGCGGTGAGCGACGGATACTGCGCAACCGTCCGACCGAGCCGCCACAGCTCGACGGCGGGTCTGGCGGTCTCAATCCCGCCGAGTCCCGACATCGCTTTGACGAGCAATCCAGGCTCGCGCCGTTCGGCTCCCTTCGCGACGCGTTCGATCAACGACGTCGGGATGGCGGCGCCGAACCCCGCCTCGACGAGCTCCCGGAGCTGTACCGCCAGGCGCGGTGCGAACCCGGCGACCAGGGCGACGAGCTCATCGTCGCTGGGTGCGAGCGGGATGGACGCGATCCACGCCTGCGTCTCGGCCCGGCTGGCGTCGAGGTCCGGGCCTCCACGGCGCAACATCCGCATCGCGCCCCGTGCGGCCCGGAGCTTGGTGCGCAGGCTGCGGTCACCCGGACCACGCCGGAACGGTGGTGCCTCGCCGCCCCCGAACATCTGCCGGTCGACGTCAGCGACGCGCACGCCCGGCGCGCGGGCGGCGAACGAGCGGGCGAAGGACAGATTGAAGTAGAGGTAGCCGCCGAACAAGCCGCCGGTGATCGACGGCTCGACCATCTCGGCGGCGTGGAACGCGCCGGTGTCGGCGAACATCTGCGTGAACGCCAGCCGAAACGCCTCGGTGGTCACTGTCGACGAGAGCGGCGTGACCATCTTGGGCACGATCTCACCAACGTTGCCCCGGCAGTACACCGGGAACCGACTGCTCGGCACGTCATCGAGGAACCAGGCTCCCATCACGACGACCGGCCCTCCGTTACTGGTGTCGACGTCGCGGGCGTCGGAGATCCATGACTCCTCCACGCGATCCCGAGTGCGATCGCCCACGCTGCGAATGGCACCAGAAGCGCAACTGAGACTCCGAGCAGGAGTGTGGCGGCAGTCGCCCACGCGGTCGCGTGGATCCATCGTGGGACGGCGCCGCTGTGCCGACCGAGGCGGGCGAGGAGGACCGCCGTGAGCGCCAAGCACAGCGCGGCGACCAGGAGCACCACGGTTCCCGCTTGAGCGATCGCGGCCTGCGCGCCTGGATCGATCCCGGGATCGTCGGTCAGTTCCCCGATGGAGGTCGTGAGTGGAACCGTCAGCAGCAGGCCGGCGGCGACGACGAGCGCCGCAGCGGTGACTGCGCCGGTCAGCAGACATCCGCTTGGTCGAGCCCATAGCCTCCGGTCGTTCGTCATATCCATGAAGTCGACGGCAATGTCGCAGCCTGGCTGCCACGCCGAGCCAGGGTACGAGAGCATTCACTTCGGCGCGCCGCGGATGTCCTTCATCAGCAGCAACAGGTGGAGTTCGTCAGTGGGCGAGGTATCGAACTCGGGAACCAGGTGCAGGTAGAAATCCCGCGCCTCCGCGGTGTCGGCGTGCACCAACAACCCCCGACAGCCGGTCTCGTCCCCCAGAGCGCGGGTTCTCGCGACCACGTCCTGTGAGAGCGCAGCGCCGATGCCCCGGCCCTCATGTCGGACATCGCCAGCCAGCGGCGCGAGAAGCGCCACCGGTTGCGGATAACGGCCAACACCTTTGCGCGCCCGTGGCGGTGCGTCGTCAAGCGCGATGCTGGCCATGCACCACGCGTAGTAGGCGACGACCGCCGGCGAGTCCGACGTGGTCACCACCAGCACCCGCGTCGTCCCGGAACTGGCCGATTGGCCCGCCTGTCGTCGCAGCCACTCCGTCTGTTCGGCTGATCGGCACTCGAAGCTATCGGCATCGTGGCCGGCTCCGATCAGCTCGGGTGGCCGATAGCCGCCGCTCACTCCGAGTCGAACGGGGCGGGGCGCTCCATGAGTCGGCGTAGGCCCGGAAGGTCACGGGCTCGCCGGCGATTGATCTCATCCCACGCCTCGGCTGCGTTCGTGTCGAGGACGAACTCGGTTCGATCCGCGAGCACCCGCCGAGCCGCGACCGTGAGGTTGGAGATCACGAACTCCGTCAGATCGGTCCCCTGCCCGCTGCGGCACGATCGATCAACGCTCGCTCATCTTTTGTGGTGCGAACCTCGAGCCGCAACCCGTCGGCCCAGTCTCGTAGCTTGGCCTCATGGCCGAGCGACCAGCTGAGCACCAGGTCCCCGTTGTTGACGAGGACGACGCGGAGCCGAGTCCGCGGCCTGGCGGCCCGCCACCGCCTGAGCCCTCACACGCCGAGCGTTGCCGGACCCTCGTCGCCTCGGCGAGTCGGGGTGCTCTCTCCACCCTTGCGGCCGATCCCGAGGGCTACCCGTTCGGGTCGGTTGCCAGCTACGGCCTCGACGACCATGGGAACCCGCTGCTCTTCGTCAGCCTCATGGCCGAGCACACGCAGAACGCCATGCGCGACCCGAGGGCGAGTCTGCTCGTCACGGAGCCCGTGCCCAACGGCGCCGACCCCCTCGCCAGCGGGAGAGTCACGCTGCTCGGTCTGCTGTCGCCGTTGGCCGAGGACGAGCGCCCCACCGCTCGTGACAGGTACCTCGAGGCCAACCCCACAGCGGCGTACTACATCGACTTCGGCGACTTCGTCTTCTACCGTCTCGACGTGCAGGGCATCCGCTATGTGGGCGGCTACGGGCGGATGAGCTGGGTTGAGGCTGGCGCGTACGCGGAGGCAGAGCCCGATCCGCTCGCCGCGGCGGCGGCCGGAATCATCGAGCACATGAACGAAGACCATGCCGACGCACAGGTGCTGTTGTGCCGTCATCTCGCCGATCGTCCCGACACCACTGAGGCGGTCATGTCCAGCGTGGACCGTTATGGCTTCGAGATGACCGCGGTCAGTCCTGCGGGTCGTGCGGCCCTCCGTCTCGGCTTCTCAGAGGAGTGCACCACCGGGGAACAGGTCCGGCAGGCGATGGTCGCCATGGTCGCCGATGCCCGAGCGGCCGCCAGACGCGCGCCCACGTAGCCAAGCCGCTCAGCTTGGTAGGAACCGCCACACAGAGCCGGCGGTAGGTGACGGTGGCAGAGCTGCGAGTCGCAGTGGGTTCTGGGACACCTATCGCGCCGTAACGATTCGGATCGTGCGCCGCTTCGTCGGTTCGCCACGACAAGCGCGCCACCGGTCCACGCCTGGGCGATCACCTGGTAAGCGTCGACCGCTTGCAGGGTCACCGGTGCACCGGGCGGCGGGCCCTCTGAGCGGGTCTGTGAGGCCGCCGAGTTCGCCGCCCTCGGCATCACCAACGAGGGGGCATGGGTCTTCACCGACGGCGACGTCAACCGGGCGCTGAACCAGTCGTTCCAGCACATCGTTGCCAACGCGTACGAACGTCTCACAGAGCCCATTCCCACGCGATCGACCGACACGGTGGAACGTCTAGGAACAACCGGAGGAACACCGCCTGACCCGTGGAACACCTTCGCAACGACGAAGGCCCAGGTCGCTGA
>JAXDQG010000002.1:0-6456 GCA_034667945.1 Acidimicrobiia bacterium
CCCGCGCCCCGGCGACGCACGCAGCAGCCCGGGCCAGATCCAGTTGGACGTACCCCTGCTGAGCCAACGTGCGGGCCGACAACATCGGCTTGCGGTCGCCCGCCACGGCCACCAACTCGTCCACCGCCCGCTGGGCGATGCCGATCGTCACCGCGCCCAGCCCCGCCGCCAGGAGGGCGAAGTTCGGGAAGTGGCACAGCGGTGCGTCCACCCGCGTCGGCGTGCGGCCGGGCTGCAGCTCACGCCCTGCCGGGACAAATCGATCGTGCACCTCGAAGTCCAGCGAACCGGTGCCCCGCAACCCGGACGCATACCAGGTGTCCAGGAACTCGACCTCTTGGGCCGGCAGGAACATCAGATGAAAGTCGCCTTCGTCGGTCAGCACCCCGCAGTTGATCCACTGGCAGTGCTGCGTCCCCGACCCCCAGGCCCAGCGACCGGCGTCGATGAGATAGCCGCCCTCCACTCGACGGCCGCGCCCTGTGGGGGCGAAGGCACCCCCGGTAACCGTCCGAGGATCGCCGTAGATCCGCCGGGCCCACTCGGGGTCGAGGTACCAGGACATCGACGACGTCGTCGAGGCAATGTTCACGCACCAGCCTGCGGCGCCATCAGCCGCTGCCACCGTCTCTATGGCCTCGAGCAGCACGAGGGGGTCGGCTTGCGGTCCGCCATAGACCTCGGGCACCAGCATGCGGAACAACCCGGCGTCCGTCAGCACATCCACCAGGTCGGCCGGGAGCCGGCGCTCAGCCTCCGCCTGGTCGGCCCGTTCCCGCACGAAGGGCACCACGGCTCTGGCTGCGGCCACCAGGTCGGTCGTCATGGGGCGGGAGGGTAGCGGCGGTGGCCGCGGCCCCGCCCGGATCGACCGTCACCGGTGCAGTCCGTCGCATCCGCTCGGCCCATTCCGACTTGGGAGCCCAGCCGGGAGCAGGGAAGTAGGCTCGCGCGACGATGACCGAGTACGCCGCGCCACTCAACGACATGGCTTTCGTACTGGCTCACGTGGTCGACTACCCCGAGGTCGCCAGTCTCGAGAGCTTCTCGCACGCCGACCTCGACACCGTGGTGGGGGTGCTCGATGAGTGCGGGCGCTTCATGCGGGAGGTGGTGGCACCACTCAATCGCATCGGGGACACGGAGGGCAGCCGGCGCAATCCCGACGGGACGGTCACCACGCCGGCCGGCTTCCGCCAGGCCTACCAGCGGTATGTAGACGCGGGATGGCCTGCGGTGCCGTTCCCGGCGGAGTTCGGCGGCGGCGGCTTCCCCTGGGTGGTCGGCATCGCCATACAAGAGATGCTGACCAGCGCCAGCATGGGGTTCTCGCTGTGCCCGCTGCTCACGCAGGGAGCCATCGATGCCCTCTTGCATCACGGCAACGAGGAGCAGCAGGAGTTCTATCTCCGGCACATGGTGAGCGGCGAGTGGACCGGCACCATGAACCTCACCGAGCCCCAGGCCGGCTCGGACGTCGGGGCCCTCACCACCCGGGCCATCCCGCAGGCAGATGGCACCTACCGCGTCACCGGTCAGAAGATCTTCATCACGTATGGCGCGCACGACCTGACCGAGAACATCGTGCATCTCGTGCTGGCCCGCACGCCCGGGGCACCACCGGGAACGCGGGGGATCTCGTGCTTCATCGTGCCGCAGCGGCTGCTCGACGACGACGGCCGGCCCTCGGCGCCCAACGACGTCATCTGCGTGTCGATCGAGCACAAGCTGGGCATCCACGCCAGCCCCACCTGCGTCCTGGCCTTCGGCGACAAGGGCGAAGGGGCCGTCGGCTACATGATTGGCGAGGAGAACACCGGTATGCGGACGATGTTCACGATGATGAACAACGCCCGGCTGTCGGTCGGTCTCGAGGGTCTGGCAATCGGCGAGCGGGCGTACCAGCAGGCGCTGGAGTACGCCCAGGAACGGCGGCAGGGACGCGCCGTGGGGGCGCCCGCCGGTGAGAGCAGCCCGATCATCGAGCATCCGGACGTTCGCCGCATGCTCATGACCATGAAGGCCTACATCGAGGGGCTTCGGTGCCTGATGTACACCAACGGCGCCGCCATCGACCGCGCCAAGCATCACAGCGATCCGGCCGTGCGCCAGCGGAACGACGAGACCGTCGGGCTGCTGACGCCAGTCTGCAAGGCGTTCGGTACCGACCTCGGGGTCGAGTTGGCCAGCTTGAACATCCAGGTGCACGGGGGGATGGGCTTCATCGAGGAGACCGGGGCCGCCCAACATCTCCGCGACAGTCGGATCGCACCGATCTATGAGGGAACCAACGGCATCCAGGCGGCCGACCTGGTGTCCCGCAAGCTGCCCGTCCGTGGCGGCCAGTCCGTGCTGGACTGGTTGGCCGACATCCGGGCCGAGGCCAACGCGCCCACCGGTCATGCTGACGTGTCGGTCATCCGCCGGAACCTGGCCACGCAGTTGGACCATCTGGAGGTCGCCACCCGCTGGCTGTTGGCCAACGGCACGTCCGATCCCAACGAGGCCTTGGCCGCCTCGTCGCCCTACCTGCGCGTGTTCGGGCTGGTCACTTGCGGTTACCTGCTGTCCCGCTCGGCTGCCGAAGCCGCCCGCCTCCTGGCGGATGGAACAACCAATGAATTCCAGCCCGAGTTCCTACGTGCCAAGATCACCACTGCTCGCTTCTACGCAACGCAGTTGCTGCCGCAGGCGGGTGGACTCGTCGGCGCCGTCACCGCCGGCTCTGCGGATCTGTACGCCATTGAACCCAAGTATCTGGCCGGCTGACGCTTCGTGCTGATCTCTTACATCCCAAGCCCCAGCTCGGGTCAGCTTCACATCGGGCCGGTGCGCCTCACCGCGTATGGGCTGATGATCGCCCTCGGCGTCCTGGCCGCGGTCGAATTGGCGCGCCGCCGGGCGCCCAGCCGTGGAGCCACTCGTGACGACATCTCCGCCATCGCCACGTGGGCGGTGCCCGCCGGCCTGGTCGGCGCCCGGCTCTACCACGTCATCACCGACTGGTGGCGCTTCAAGCATCACCTGATCGACGTGGTGAAGATCTGGCAGGGTGGCCTCGGCATACCGGGCGGGCTCGTGGCCGGCGTGGGCGTGGGGCTGTGGGTCGCACACCGACGGGGGATCCGACCCGCCGATGGGATGGATATCGTCGCCCCCGCGCTACCGCTGGCCCAGGCCATCGGGCGTTGGGGCAACTGGTGGAACCAGGAGCTGTTCGGTCGCCCGACGACCTTGCCGTGGGGCCTGAAGATCGATCCGGCCCACCGTCCTCCCGGTTACGACGCCAACGCCACGTACCACCCCACCTTCCTCTACGAGAGCCTCTGGAACGTCGGGCTCTGCGTCGTGCTGCTCTTGATCGACCGGCGGCGCCGGCTGCGTGCCGGCCAACTGTTCTGGCTCTATGTGACCGGCTATGGCGTGGGCCGGCTGTGGGTGGAGGCGCTCCGCATCGACGAGGCGACCGAGATCGGTCCTTTCCGGGTGAACACCTGGGTGAGTCTGGTGGCCATCGTCGCCGGCATCGTCGGCTTCGTCGTACAAGGTCGCCGCGCCCGGCCCATCGCCACCGGCGCAGTACCCGCCGCCTCCGTCCCAGGATCCTCCGCTGCCGAGACGGTCTCCGCAGGACCGGGCCCCGAGGCGGTCTCTGCGGGCCCCGAGGCGCCGCCCGCTGACACGACCGGGAATTCCTCCGCGACTCCGGTACCGGCCGAGCACGGGCCATCGACTCCGGTACCGGCCGAGCGGCCGCCCGAGGCGCAGCCGTCCACTCCGCCGGCGGGGGGACCGGCGCCCGTCGGCCAACCGCCCCCGAGCCAGCTTTCGGCAACCGCTCCGCCCGGCCGCCCAGCTCACCAGCCGGCTGGTCCGCCACCCACCGGCGCCCGACCTCCGTTAGGGCCACAGCCCGGCCAGCCCCCGATTGCTCCAGGGACAGTGGGTCCACTGCAGGGGCCGGCTCGCCCGCCAGCTGGGGCTCCTACGCCGGCCGGCCCGCTGCCCGCCGGGCCCGCGCCGGCCAATCAACCGCCGCCAGGGCGCGTGCCGTCAGCTGCTCCCCCGGGTCCCTCGGGACCGCGACCCGCTGGACCGGCGACACAGCGTCCTCCTGAGGTGGGTCACCGCCCGGGCCAGAACCCCTACGCACCAGCTCCGCCGACTGGTCGGCCGCCTCCCAGGCCGCCGCAACCTGGATACGGGGCGCCACCCGCCGGATATGGGGCGCCGCCATCGGGACGGCCGCCGGCAGCCCCACCGGGGTCGCATCCAGCCCCGCCGGCCGGGCAGCGCCCTGCGAGTCCACCGCCACACACCGCTGCCCCCGTTCCGGCGGGCCCACCGCAGGCTCCCTCAACCAGCCGACCGGGTCGACCTCCAAGCGAAGCGGGCGACGACAGCGTCGCCGAAGACCGGCCAGGCATCGATCGCCCAGGGCCCGAAGGTGGTGTCGGTCAGCACAACGCAGCCGATTCCGGCCAAGGGGTCGATCCAGCAGAAGGTGCCGGCCCGACCGAAGTGACCGAACGTCCTCGGTGAGTTCATGCGGCCAGTCCAGTGAGGCGATTTGTTGCCCCTGATCTCGAAGCCCAGCCCCCACGGGTTGGGATCCTGACGCCCGAAGCCCGGGAGTACCCCGGCGAGCTCGGCGAAGACTGGGTTGGTGGCTTCCTCGAGCGTGGTTGGGGCCAGCAACGTCGGACGAAGCAGCTCGGTGGCGAATCGGGCCAGGTCACGCGCCGTCGAGCGGGCGCCGTGCGCCGGCGATCCGTCGAGCAGGGTGTCGGTCAGGCCGAGCGGTTCGCACACCGCCTCGTGCAGGTACGTCGCGACCGGTAGTCCGCTGGCGGTGGCGAACGCCCGTCCCAACACCTCGAAACCGTGGTTCGAATAGATCCGGCGCGTCCCGGGCGCAGCAACCACCTTGTCGTCGTCCGGCGCGAGGCCGGAGGCGTGGGCCAGTAGGTGCCGGATCGTGGCGCCGGGCGGTCCCGCCGGCTCATCGAGATCGAGGGTGCCCTCCTCGACGGCGATCAAGGCGGCCGTGGCCACCAGCACCTTGGTCACCGACGCCAGAGCGAACGGCCGATCGAGCGGACCATGCGCCGCCAGCACGCCGTTGTGGTCGACAACTGCGGCTGCGACCACGTCCACCGGCCACACGGTGAGGTCGGCAAAGACCCCCGCTTCGTCGGGTCGGAGGTTTGAGCCCATCGGGTCGGCCGGCGCCACGCCGCCTACTTAGCACCTCCGCCCAGGCAGCACCTCCGCCCAGGCAGCACCTCCGCCCAGCCAGCACCTCCGCCTACCTGGCACCTTCGCCTACCCGGCACCTTCGCCTACCCGGCAATTCTGCCTTACGCAGACCCTCCGACTTACGATCCGGCGAACAGCGGCCTCGAACAGACACGGTCGGGCTACCCGCACGCATACCATCCGGAGGTGGGCCGGATCCTGCTCGTGGACGACGATCACACGGTCGCCGAGGTCGTCGTCCGCTACCTCGAGCTCGACGGGTTCGAGGTCGAGTGGGTGGCCGATGGCCGGGCCGCCGTCGATCGGGCGCTGGCAGACCCACCCGACCTCATCGTGCTCGACTTGATGCTGCCCCACGTCGACGGCCTCGAGGTGTGCCGCAGGGTCCGCGCCCTCAACCCGGTGCCGGTGATCATGCTGACCGCCCGGAGCGAGGAGTCCGACCGGGTCGTCGGGCTCGACCTCGGCGCCGACGACTACGTGAGCAAGCCGTTCTCACCCCGCGAGCTGGTGTCCCGGGTCAAGGCAGTGCTCCGCCGCACCGCCGGTGCAACGCCGGCCAACGGCCCCACAAAGCTGGAGGCCGGCGATCTCGTCGTCGATGTGCCCGCCCGGCAGGCTTTCCTGCGTGGGACGCCCGTGCCGCTCACCGCCCGTGAGTTCGAGCTGTTGGCCCACCTGATGTCCCATCCCCGCCGGGCGTTCCGTCGGGAGGAGCTGATGGAGCGGGTCTGGGGCACCCGGTTCGGGGACCACTCCACGGTCACCGTGCACGTCCGCCGATTGCGGGAGAAGATCGAGGACGATCCGGCCAAGCCGCGTTGGGTGACCACGGTGTGGGGCGTGGGCTACCGGTTCGAGCCGTGACCGGCGAGGGCCCCGACCAGCACGGCGGTCCGCGGCGGCCGCCCGGCCGGCCGAGGACGACGAGACGCGTCGGCTGGCGTTGGGCCCGAGCGCTGGTCGTCGTGGCCGGCGGGTTGGGCCTGGCCATCGTCGTGGCCAACACCGTGGGCACCCCCATGGAGGGTGACGTTGCGTCCTTGGTCGCCACCGCCTTCGGGGCGGCGCTCGTCCCGGGCGTGCTGGGAGCCATCGTGCTGTGGCTGCTGCGCGCCCGCTCGGTGCAGACGCAGGCCATCGTGGTGGCCTTGGTGTCCGTGGCGGGCACGGCCGCGGGTGTGCTGGTGGCCAGCG
>JAXDQG010000003.1:0-6045 GCA_034667945.1 Acidimicrobiia bacterium
CGGTCGCTTCAATTTCGTGTCAGGTTGTCACTACGGCACTTGGCAGGTGGGTGCGGCCATCATTTTGGATGCGAATGGCAACCCCGTGCTTGCTCCCCACGGCGAACCCAATCTCGTCGTGTTCTTCGCCGATGCCAAGGCCGGCACCATCCACGACAACTGGAATACCCTCGGTATGCGGGGGACCGGAAGCCACGACATGGAGATGCAGCAGGTCTTCGTTCCCGATCGCCGCACCGTGATGTTGGGCCCGATCCACCCGGGCTCGGCGTTCCAGGGCTCGCTTTATCGGCTCCATAACTATCTGGCGCCTCCAACGGTCGCAGCGGTCGCGCTCGGTATTGCGCGGTCCGCGCTTCAGAGCGCGATCGATTTGGCCGGAAGAAAGACCCCCAACTTCGCGTCGTCGTCAATCGCTGCACGTCCTGTCGCTCAAGATCGCCTGGCGCGAGCAAAGGCCCGTCTGGACGCCGCACGCGCCTATCTGCTTTGCACACTTGACGAGGTGCAGGGTTATTTCGAAGACGGTGGCGAGTTCTCCCCTGAAGCTGCGCTCCCGGTGCTTCTCGCGTCGTGCCACGCAGTAGACGCCGCCGTCCAGACGGTCAACGACGTCAGCACGGTCGTCGGTACATCAAGCTTCCGCGTGGGCGAAGGCTTTGAACGGCACGTCCGGGACATCAACACTGTGTCGCGCCACGCATTTGGGTCGGACGCCCGCTTCGAGTCTGCGGGCAAGATCCTTTTGGGTCAACCGGCGGACTTCGCCTTCCTGCTGTTCTGAACTCGGACGGGGCCGAGTTGGTGCGACATCCCTGCCGCGAGCCAGGGCCTGAATATCAAGAGACACCCTGTCCGCGCGGTCGGCTTCCATGCCGTCCTCATGGCCGACCACCTCATGGCCGACCACCTCACGGCCATGGTTGATTCCCTGACGACCCTCCTCTTCGTCGCGGAGCACACCAGCGAGGTCGGACTTGGCTCCTGTGGGCGGCACCTTCTACGCCAAGACCTGCTGGCCGGTCGATAGCTGCGCTGCCCTGCGCTGCAACGACCGCTGCTCGGTCCAGCCGTTGACCGGTCCACGAAACCGTCGTTTCTACTGATACTTCGCGGCGAGATAACTCTCTACCTGCGACTGTTCCGCGGCACTTAGAGCCCGGCTGTAGACTAAGAATTCGGCGATTCCGCCCATCCAATATTCTCCGAATCCCGGGTTTCCGCCAATCTGCATGGTCGGACGGCCAGCGCCGTTCGCAACGGCGACAGACACCGTGTTTCTTGTGTTTACACGCCCAATGAACTGGGTCGACGTCCAGATGTCGGTTGTCTGGTAGACGGTGTTGGCGGAGAGCGTGAAATAGTCGACTACTCCGGTGCCCGCGAAGATGCTGTAGTTCGTGCGAGCTCGGTCATCGAGTCCAACGGTGCGGTCGAACCCGCCATCATCGTGGCTGTAGAGCTTTCTGTGCGGAGATGTTGCAGTGGTATCACTGCTGAACACGGCCACGATGGTCAGGTTAGGAGTCTTCGCCGGATTGATGTCGATCCCGACGGTGAGCACGTCGTCGG
This sequence comes from Acidimicrobiia bacterium, assembly GCA_034667945.1. Classification (GTDB taxonomy): domain Bacteria; phylum Actinomycetota; class Acidimicrobiia; order Acidimicrobiales; family CAIXPF01; genus JAXDQG01. Next base: position 1,573 of record JAXDQG010000003.1, read on the forward strand.
TGCCATCGAAGTGCAGCGCAGGCCTGCCTTTCAGCGCGGCGGCTTGCAGCGTGGGTTGCGCATTCGGATCAGGTTGCGTGGCGTCGTGACCCGTGCCGCTCTGGTCCGTCCATCTACTGACTTTGCCGCCCGTGGCCACGACCCCGCGGTCGCCGGACAACCATGCCTGCAATCCGTCTCGGGGGACGGAAGCGGTGGGTGCCGTGGTCGTGGAGGCTGTGGTCGTGGAGGCTGAGCTGGTAGTCGATGTGGTGGTGACCACCTTGTCGAGGGCACCATCGGTGCCGCTCGGCCGCACGATGAGTTGTCCTGCAGACGCACCCTTTAGCGTGAAGTCCCGAATCACGTTCACTGAGGGCGTGACAACTTTGACATTCTCCGGTCGGAACGTCGGCCACGGGTTGCCGGTATAGCGGGGCGTCGTGGCCGTATCGATGGGTTCCTTGAGGGGATTGCCGCAGTAGCACTTCACCCGAGGCACACCGTGGTCGTCGATCAACACGGCGGAGCCTGCTTCGAGCACCGATTGGCGGGGTGTGGCCTGACCGCCACCAAACCCATTGTTGGTTACCTGTGTATCGTTTGCAAGTATGACCGGGGTGAGGCGGGCCACATAAGACGCAATGTCTGATGGTTTTATGGCATGGACGGACGCCCAGGCCGCGGCCTTGTCGGCAGCTTGTTGGAGGAAGTTGACGAGTAGTGACTTATCGCAGTTCGTCTTACTCAGCGTGCCACCATAGAGCCCGACGGTGTCGCCTGAGAGACGTGGGGCCTGTGGGGCCGCCGAGGTCGTGGTGGCTCGTGCCGATGTCGGGCTCGTAGTTCCTGGAGCCGATGTCGCGGGCGGTCCACTGGGTGATGGTTGATCCGTACCTGCCGGCGCGGTGAAGGGATCGGGCCCGAGTGAAGCTGTCGGTTCGAGGAAGACCTCGCCAGCTCCACCTGTTGCTTGGTCCTTGCTGGAGCTTCGGCTGGTGACGAACACCAGCACGGCGATCAGGAGCAGCGCTATGCCGGCGAAGCCGCCGAGCAGCAGCCAGCGTCGTCGGCCGTCCTCATCGGGCCCCGTCTGCGGTTCCAAAGGCGGACCCGGTGGACCGGTCGGTGGTACGGGGCGACCGCCCGCTGGACCAGCTGGTGCCGCGGGTGGCGGTGGGCCGGTTGGCCCCGGCGGAGCCGTTGGGGGGCCCGCTGGCGCGGGCGGAGCCGTTGGGGGGCCCGGTGGGCCGGTCGGTGGTCCCGAATGCGGACCGGGTGGGCCGCTTGGTGGTCCAGAGGGTGGACCGCCGGGTCGGAAGGTGGGGTTCGGCGGGCCATCGGCCGGCGGGTCAGTGCTCATGGCGTGGCGATCCGCTCAAGGCCGTGCCCTTGCACGCGAGGTCATGGCGACCGTTTCGTGACCTCGGGTGCGAGCGCGACCATTGCCCCGCCTATGACGCAACCGAGGACACCGACACCGAGAGTGCTGATCAAGGACGGTCCGGAGTCCAGGTGCATCAGGGCCCGCTGGATCTGGATCACGAAGAGTGCTGCCACCACAACGGTCGCCCCGCCCACCACCCGTCGAACGATGTCATCCGGGCTGAACGCGACGAGCGCCACGGCGCCGACAGCCATGACGAGCAGCAACCAGCCGATCTTCGGTCCGCCCGAGCCCGAGTTGAGGACGAAGAGTGACTTGAGGGGGACCTTGAACGCGTTGGACGAGCTGCCGCCGCCCCGCACCCAGGGCAAGAGACCCGCCGCGGCAATGAGCACCGCCCCGGCGACCGCCACAGGAGCTCGGGACAGTTGAGCCGATGGACTTGGCTTCGACGAGCTTCGCTCCAGCGCTTCCGGCCTGGAGGAGGGAGACGACCACGCTCCGCTTGCCGGGGCGCTCCGTGGGATCAGCGTCCGCCCGTCGACCCACGCGGACCAGCCGTTTGAGCACACCACGTGGGCCCATGCGCCCCACTCGTTGTCGACGTTCACTTCCAAGCCGCCGCCAAGGACCTGGCCGGGCGGGAGGGCCGGGTCGGGTTGCGGCCGCGTGGAGAGACCTCCCGGTGGCACGACATGCGTCGCGCGGAACCCTTGCATGCTCATGTCCATCCCTCCGCTCGTTCGACGGACATCGTGAACAGCCGACACGGCCGCGCCAGGCAGTGGTCTGCCCTGCCGCCGGACTCTACCGGCATGGATGTAGGCGGGGTCGGGCTTCGGCCGGTGCCTATGCCCGCCCGGACCGGCTCTGCAGCCGGGCTGCATCCACCCACGCCGTCCACTCGTTCGAGCAGACGATCCGGGCCCAGCCGTTCCAGTGCTCGACGACCTGGACCGGCAGACCGCCCCAGAGCTGGGTCGCGGGAGCCGTCCGACCATCGGGTGTCTCCCAGGCGGGGAGACCTTCCGGCGGCACCAGGTGGGACGGTTCCCACGAGGCGGTAGGTGAGTAGGCCTTCGCCCCCGCGGGCATCGAAGCGGGCTCGTTGACGGGCGCGACCGGCCCCATCGGCGTGGGCTCGTTGACGCTTGTGGCCGGAGGCATCGACATGGCCTCGCTGGCGCTCGACGTCTCGAATGTCCCAGCGTGCACACCGAAGCTCGCCGCCGTGGCAGTTTCGGGAGGCGGCTGGGAACTGCTCCGGGTACTCGCCGCGGCCGCAGTATCCGCCTCGGCGATCGTGCGGGCGACCTGGTCGAGCTCGTCGCGCCTCTCTCCGAGCGCCGCGGCTGCCGACGCCAGGGCAATGTGCGCTCGCGCCAGGTCGCACGCCGCCTCGAGGAACGTGTGTCGCGACATCCCCTCCAGGTACAAGGGCAGCCGAATTCGGACCTCCGCCCCAACGACGACGCAGTCGAGCAAGGCGGAACCCTGGGCAGCCGTGGCCTGGGCCATGTCCTCGAGCGCCGGTAACAGCGGGTTGGTCGGCGCAGCCAACCACATCGGCGCACTCCACGTCGCGACCAGCGCGGCCTCATCGGACGCGGTCGCGACCAAGCTGACCTCGACCGGGTCGGCAGCGCGCAAGACGACCTGCAAGGAACCGTCAGGGCTGACCCGAACGGGGCCGCTGGCGCACCAGCGATCGAGGGGCAAGGGCGCGGTATCGCTCATGGGGCTCCTTGGATTGTCGGGTGCGGTCGTCCTCGGTGCTCGGTCTTGGTAGCGCGGATTCCGGAGTTGTTCGGGCTTTCCGACGGTCAGGACACGCCGATGATGGCGCCCTCACTGTCGACGGTGTAAGAGGGAGCAGGTCGACGCCACGTCCCGGCCGGGAGATGGCCTTCAGCCGTGCATTGCTGATACACGGCGTCGCGACGTTGCCAGATCTGGTCAGCGGTGGCGCGGGACTGGTCCGTAGCTGTGCGGAACTGGCTGAGGTTCTGGTCGAATTGCTGGCTTATGTTGGCAACCACGTCCGCGACTTCGCCGAGGAACGTGACGACGACCGGGGTCCACGCCCGCAAGGTGGGCACGTAGCGAGTAGGGATGTTGACACCTATCCCGATGTCGACACCCTCCTGATACCGGTGATAAAGACCGATCATCTTCTGCACGCCCTCGTATCCCCGCCACAACCGGATGCCCCAGGCGCCGGCGAATGCCATGGCAGCCCCCACGATCGCCCCCGAAGCCGCGACGATCGCAGCGACGCCAGACCAAAATGCCATTCCCGTGACAAACGTCCAGCCGAATGTGGCGCCGCGAACGAACGCGTCAGCCTCCAGTTGCGAGAGACGCGACCGAATGAACGCGGCCTGACTGCGAATGCCGGCCTCTGTCGCCTCCCACTCCGTCTTCTTGAGCCGCAGGGCCGAATACTGATCGGCATCGGCTTGGACAGCCGCCTCAGCACGATTGAGCTCGCCGTCCAGATAGCGAAGCTCCTCCCCGCATTCGCCTTCGTCGCGTGGCTTGAATCGATCGTCGGGCTTCCTCGGCGGAACGAGCTGAGGCCGTCGCGGCAAGCCCGCGATCGCCACCCCGACCGCGGCGGTCCCCAAGACGACGCCGATGGCGCGGCCGATGTTGTGGCCGGTGCGGATGCAGTCCTCGACGACGGCGGGCTTGGCCAGGTCACCGATCCCCTTGACCAGCTTCTTGCAATCGTCAGCGGCCGCAGGCTCGGCCTCGACGAGAAGCCAAATCGCCGTGCTGATCGTGACGAAAGCCCCACGCAGGCCCCAGTGCTTCACGCAGACCTCCGAGCGCTGACTCCGAGCACGGCTCCATACGCCAGGTGGCCGGCAACGCCCACGGACAGAAACTCAGTGCCTGCCGACAGCCCGAGCCAGCCCGGGTACAGCCAGATCATGAAGGCCTCGAGCACCAGCGCATAGCCGATGGCCCAGCGAATCGGGCGCCCAGCGGCGACGAAGTGATAGGCGACTGAGAACCCGAGCCCGTTGCTGATGTGGAAGGCCCATCCGGCCAAGAGGGCCGCGGTCGAGGTCGTCGGTCGCCCCGTGAGGCCGGAACCGAAA
>JAXDQG010000004.1:0-2682 GCA_034667945.1 Acidimicrobiia bacterium
GCTGGCCGGCGAGCGTGATCCCCTGGGCGCTGAGGCCGGCGACCGGCTGGCCCTCGTTCTCGAGCCCGGCGATGGTCATGGCATAGGTGATGACGGGCTCGCCGTCGAGGATGTATTCCAGCTTGAGGCGGGTCTCCAGGGAAGCGATCCGGATGGGGCCGGCGGTCACGCCCTCCACCCGGGAGATGGCCTCGTCGGTGACGACCTTGTCGCCGTCAAAGGCGGCCCTGGTCGTGGCGAAGCCGCCGTCGACGAGTACCCCGGTTTCGCCCCCGCCCACGCCGGAGACGGCCTCACTGGAGCACTCCGTCCGGCTCGGGTTGTTGGTGGCGGCGTGGGGACCAGCCATCCCGAAGGGGGCGATCTCCTTCTTGGTCCCGTTTCCCACGTCAGGGTTGTTGGTCCGGGCCATGGTGGAGTTCTCGTAGTGCCCGGTTGTCTGCAGCACGCCTTCCTCGACCACCTCGTCGGGGTAGTAGAGGGCGGCGAAGCATTCCGAGCGCCCCGGCGAGGCGTCGATGTACGAGCGGGCGAACGGCACCGACGGTCGCAGCTCACCCGGGATGCCGAAGTAGGGCGAGACCGGGCGGGCGTCGGCGAACGACAGCCAGTTCCGCCGCCCGGCCAGGCGGAAGAACTCGTCGTCGGCCGAGGCGGGCATCGTGCCCAGCACCATGGCCGCCAGCACCAGCGCGGCGAAGCACTTCTTCATCTCCTACACCCCCTTGGCCGTAGCCAGGATCTCGTCGCTCATGTACGCCTCTTCCATGTGGCGCTCGGCGTCCGCCACCGGTCCGGAGAACACGATCCGGCCCTTCTCCAGCACCTCGCCCCGGTCGGCCCGGCCGACCAGGCGGGAGGCGAACTGGTCGACGACGATGAGGCCGAGGCCCCGGTCGCAGAGCTGGCGCAGCGTGTCGAGGAGCTCCTCGACCACCAGCGGGGCCAGCCCCATGGACAGCTCGTCCACCATCAACAGACGCGGCCGGGACATGAGCGCCCGGCTGATGGCCAGCATCTGCTGCTCGCCACCGGACAGCGACCCCGCCCGCTGCTCCTTGCGCTCGTCCAGCCGGGGGAAGATCGAGTACACCGCCTCGAGCTGCTCGGCCACCACCGCCTTGGTCTGACCGAACGAGCCGGCCAGGAGGTTCTCCCGGACCGAGAGGTTCTTGAACACCCGCCGGCCTTCCGGGCACAGGCTGATGCCCGAGGCGAAGCGGGCATGGGTCGGCTCGTGGCTCACCTTGCGGCCCCGGAAGACGATCCCGCCCTGCCGCACCGGCAGCTGCCCGAGGATCGTCTTGAGCAGGGTCGACTTGCCCGCCCCGTTGGGGCCGAGGACGCCCACCATCTCGCCCGGCTCCACCCGCAGGTTGATGCCGAAGAGCACGGGCAGGCGGCCGTAGCCGGTGGACACGTTGCGAAGCTCAAGCATGGTGCTCCTCCTCGCCCAGGTACGAGGCCCGGACCTTGGGGTCGGCGGCCACCTCGGCGGGCGTGCCGCCGGCGATGAGCGTCCCCTGATCGAGCACGTAGATCGGGTTGCAGTTCTCCATGACGGCCTGGACGTAGTGCTCGATGAGCAGCACGGCCAGACCCAGGTCCATCTGCATGCGCTTGACCAGCGCCACGAGCTCCCTGGCCTCGTGGGCGTCGACGCCCGCCGTCGGCTCGTCCAGCAGCAACAGCCGGGGCCCGCTCATGAGGCTGCGCCCGATCTCGATGCGGCGCTGGGCGGCGAAGTCGAGGTTCCGGGCCATGACGAACAGGACGGGCTCGAGGCCCAGTAGCCGGGCAACCGCCCGGGCCGCCGTCCGGGCCCGCTGCTCGTCGGTGTAGTTGCCCCGGCTGCGGAAGGTGGCGGCGAACAGCCCGCCCCGGATCAGCCGGTAGGCACCCGAGAGCAGGTTGTCGAACGTGGTCAGGTCGAGGTCGATGTGGTTGGCCTGGAACGTGCGGCTCATCCCCAGGTTGGCCCGATCCCAAGGCTGACGCCGGGTGACGTCCTGCCCGAACAGGACGATCTCGCCGGTGTCGGGAGTGGTGAAGCCGTTGAGCACGTTGAACAACGTCGACTTCCCCGCCCCGTTGGGGCCGATCAGCCCGACGAAGCTGTGGGGCGGCACCTCGATCAGCGGGACGTCCCGCAGGGCCTTGATGCCGCCGAAGGCCTTGGAGATGCCCCGGCCGACGAGGGGGACTCCGTCGTACGTCTGCTCCGGGATGAACTTCTCGAAGACCTCGAGGGCGGCGTCCTGGCCTTCAGCCAGCTCGGGGGCCTGGAAATCGGTGAGGGCCATCGCGCTACCTCCCTCCGTCCGATCGGCTGCCCGGGCGAGGCGGCAGGACCAGCCCGCCGCCACCGCGCAGGGCCGAACCGAGGCCACCGGCGGAGGCGCCCACCAGGGCGTCGCCGCGTCCGTTTCCGCCGCTTCGGCCGGCGCCGGCCCGGGCCCGCGACCGCGGACTCGGGACCGTGTCGATCACGACCGGCTCCGGGACGTCGCCCGGGAGCACCACGGTGGTGTCCAACCCGGCCGCGGCCAGGGCGGCGGCCTCCCTCCGGTCCCGGAGCTTGTCGAGGACGGCACCGCCGATCCCCCGCGCTCCGATGTACGTGCCGGTGAGCAGACCGAGGCCGCCGACGACGTTGGGGGAGAGCCTCAAGTGGGCCTCCTC
>JAXDQG010000005.1:0-9526 GCA_034667945.1 Acidimicrobiia bacterium
CGCATTTAGCTGAATTCTGAGGGGCTGGGCTGGGCTGGGCTGGGCTGGGCGGGAGCGGCCGAGTGGCGCCGGCGTGGGCCGATGTCGAATTCGGCGCCTGCTTACAATCAAAAAATTCAAGAAACGTCACTGAGCTGCCCGAAGGATCACCAAATCCAGAGCGCCTCGTGCAGCGATTCGACGTCGATTCGCTGTGACATGGCCGAAATCTCGACGCCGGAGAGGTCTGTCGAAGTCGGTGCAGGGCGGCCGGCGAGCGCCGAAGGTGACTTCACGACCGCGCACCGTTACAGCGCGAACCTCCGTGTTCAAGCCCTCAGGCCGCGTCGTGGAAGATCACCCCGAGCGTCGTGCGGCACCCGGCGGTGATCGTCGAAACGCCGTGGCGAATCGTCGCCCGATACCAGCCACGCCCCCCGGCCATCGGCCTCCACCGGGTCGGGAACACCACCGCCGCCCCCTGCACAAGCCGCAGTGCCGTCCCACGCGACTGGCTCCGCGGCCGCTGTTCCACCAACAGGAACTCGCCGCCCTCGTAGTCCTCCTCGGCCGACAACATCACCGTCAGCTGGAACGGAAACGCTTCATCCCCGTAAAGGTCCTGGTGGAGGCAGTTGTATCCACCCGGCCCGTACTGCAGCAGCAGCGGAGTGGGCTTGCACTGGCCCACCCGGGCGCAACGGTCCTGATAGGCAGCCAGCGAGCTCGGGTAGGGCTCGCCCGGCAAGCCCAAACGCGCCGACCAGTCATTCGCCAGGCCGGCCAGCGGCGGATAGAGCCGTCCTCGCAGGTCGGACACCTCGGAAGGCAGCGGGTTGGCGAAGTACCGATACCGACCCTCGCCGAAGCGGTGCCGGGCCATATCCACCGTCGAGCGAAACAGCTGGTCCTCGTCGAAGAGCGCAGCCAACGCGACGCAGCTCCTCGCGTCGACCAACCCCTCCACCAGGGCGAAGCCTTGCCGATCCAGATCCTCGAGCATCGTGGCAGTGGGCATCACCCAGGTTCCTCCGAGCTGAGGCGGCACAGGTGAGCGACAATGGTCGCATGGTCTCTGCCACCATCGAAGAGCTCAGCGCGGTCGTCGCCGGGCAGACCGTTCCCCGCCGCTTTCTCGAGACGCTCAACCAACGTTCTGACGTGACCGGCCTCCGTGCCATGGCCGGCGACTCCCCGGATGCGTGGGACACCTGGACCTGGGGCGAGATCGGCGTGCTTGTCGCCAGGGCAGCGGCCGGTCTTCAGCACCACGGGGTGCAACGAGGCCAACGCGTCCTCCTCCTGATGAAGAACCGTCCGGAGTTCCATTGGCTCGACCTCGCCATCCAGTTCCTCGGGGCTACGGCGGTGTCGATCTACAACTCCTCGGCCCGGGAGGAGATCACCTATCTGGCCCTGCACTCCGAAGCCCAGGTGGCCATCGTCGACCCGGGCGATTTCGTTCAGCGGGTCCAAGATGTCCGAGCCGACCTCCCTGACCTGCGCACGGTGTTCGTGCTCGGCGCCCTGGGCAGCCAATTGCAGACGAACGAGGCCAAGCACCTCGCCCACCCCTCGGTCCTTCCTTACGAAGAGCTGCTCGCACACGGCTCCGCCGACCTCGTCGCGCTCGCCGATCAAACGGACCCGAACGACCTGGCCACGGTCATCTACACCTCGGGCACGACCGGGCCGCCCAAGGGTGTGATGCTCACCCAGTACAACATCGTGTACACGATCGAGCAGCTCAGGCGGTGCCTCGGCTTCGATCCCGACGAGCTCTCCGGCATCCGGATCATCTCCTATCTTCCCATGGCCCACATCGCCGAGCGGATGAACTCCCATTATCTGGCGGCGACGTACGGCCTCACCGTCACAACCTGCCCGGAGGTCGGCCAGATCGCCGCCTATGCGCGCGAGGTCCGGCCCGAGATGATCTTCGGCGTGCCGCGCGTGTGGGAGAAGGTGCACGCCGGCGTCAACGCGGCTCTCGCCGCGGATCCCGAGAAGCAGGCGCGCTTCCAGGAGGGTCTCGATCTGGCGCTGTCCATCAAGGCGGACGAGCGCGCCGGGGTCGCCACCAAGGACCAGCTCGAGACGTGGGCCTTCCTCGATGCCGTCGCCTTCTCGACGGTGCGCCAGCTGGTCGGTCTGGACGCCGTTCGCATCGCCATCAGCGGGGCGGCCCCGCTCGGCCGTGACGTCCTCGAGTGGTTCAACGCGGTCGGCGTCCCGCTCTCGGAGATCTACGGCATGAGCGAGTCGTCAGGCCCGATGACCTGGGCGCCCCACGCCATCAAACCGGGCACGGTGGGCCCGGCCATTCCCGGCTGCGAAGTGCGCCTCGGTGACGACGGCGAGGTCATGTGCAGGGGTGGCAACGTGTTCGCCGGCTATCTGAAGGACCCGAAGAAGACCGCCGAGGCCATCATCGATGGCTGGCTTCATTCGGGCGACATCGGCGAGATCGACGAAGACGGCTACCTGCGCATCGTCGATCGGAAGAAAGAGTTGATCATCACGGCCGGGGGCAAGAACATCAGCCCCGCCAACCTGGAGGGCTCGCTCAAAGCCGTGCCACTCATCGGCCAAGCGGCAGCCATTGGGGACGGGCGGCGCTTCGTGAGCGCCGTGCTCGTGCTCGATCCCGAGCTGGCGCCGGCCTGGGCGGCCCGCAACGGTCTCGCCGACCTCTCGCTGCCGGAGCTGGCCGCTCATCCCGACGTCCTGGCGGAGGTCCAGCGGGGGGTTGACGAGGTGAACAAGCAGTTTGCGCCGGTCGAGCAGATCCGTCGCTTCGTGCTGGTCGGCGACGAATGGCTGCCGGACTCCGATCTGCTGACCCCGACCTCCAAGCTCAAACGCCGGGGAGTGCTGGCCCGTTACGGCGCGGTCATCGAAGAGCTCTACGCCTGAGCTGCCGTGTACTGGCACGCCGACAAGCACCGGCATCATTCCGAACGCCATCGGGTCGACCGGACGGGCTGGCTCCGGGCTGCTGTCCTGGGCGCGGACGATGGCATCGTCTCGACTGCCTCGTTGATGATCGGCGTGGCGGCCTCGAACGCCACCAAGACCAGCATCTTCGTGGCCGGCATGGCGGGTCTCGTCGGTGGGGCCATGTCCATGGCGGTCGGGGAGTACGTCTCGGTCAGCTCACAGAAGGACTCCGAGCAGGCCGACATCGCCCGTGAGCGGGTCGAGCAGCGAGAAGATCCCCAGCACGAGCTGACCGAGCTGACCGAGATCTACCGCCGGCGCGGCCTGGATGGCGACCTTGCCCGCAAAGTCGCCATTCGGCTGATGGAGGTCGACCCGCTCGGCAGCCATCTGCGCGACGAGCTGGGCCTGGACGAGCGGACGATGGCACGCCCGGTCCAAGCCGCGGCCGCCTCCGCGGGCAGCTTCGCCATAGGTGGTGCGTTGCCGCTGGTGGCGATGTTGGTCGCGCCGTCGGCCGCGCGCATTGCCGCCATTGCTTTGGCGTCGCTGATCTGCCTGACATTTCTGGGTGGCGTCGGCGGACAGGTGGGGGGCGCCCCCCGCCGGCGAGGAGCCATGCGGGTGGCCTTCGGCGGAGCGATCGCCATGGCCGTGACCGCCGTCATCGGCAGCCTGGTCGGCATCGCGGTCTGAGGTGGTACCGGGCCGGCAGCGAGCGGCGGCGACGCACGCGGCGGGGCGCTGATCGACCGACACCCGATGCAGCCCGGGGCAACGGGCTCGACGACCTACACCGGCGGGGTGCCGACCCGGTCGCCGAAACCGAGGAGCTCCAGCAGGCGGTCCGGATCCTCCACCGAGATGGCCAGCCGCTTGGCCCTGACAGGCAGGACCATGCGCATGCGCGTCGGCGGATCCAGCGTCAGTTCGACCACACCCTGCGTCGATCCGATGAGGCCCCAGCGACGGGGTCCGTACCAGCGAACGCCCAGGCCCGCCCACCAGGACCACTCCATCGGACGAGCGTCCTTGATGTGTGAGCGCGGGATGTCTGCCCGGGCCAGCACTCCCATCTTCACGCGCAGCAGGTCATCGTCCACCTCCACCCAGGACGACTTGGGCGACACGCCAAAGATGGGCCCGGTGATCTCCATGCTGCGCGTGAAGCGCAGCCGCATCCGGCTGACCGTCATCCGATCACGCCGGCGTCTCGCAATCGGGTGAGCTGGCCATCGTCGAGCCCGGCATCGGTCTTCAGCACTTCCTCGGTATGCGCCCCGAGCCGGGGGGCGGCAACCACCGGGACTGAGGACGCCGACATGCGTGCCGGCCAGCCGAGCAGCGGGCCGGTTGTGCCGTCCTCGAGCTCGATGTCGTGCACAAAGCCGCGGGCCCGCAGATGTGGGTCGTTGTGCACCTCTTGCGTGTCGAGCACCGCGCCGCAGGGCACGCCGGCTCTGGCGAGGGTGTGGAAGGCCTCGTGCTTGGTGCGCTGCGCGCACCACTCGGCGATGATCTTGATCAACTCGTCCGCGTTGGCGTGGCGGTCGGACGGCTTGGCGAAGCGGGGATCCTCAAGGAGCTCCGGGCGTCCGACGGCCGGCCCGACCGCCTGCCACATGCCCTCGGTGACCGCCATCACATAGATGTAGTCGTTGGGACCGAAGGGCGAGCAGGCGTAGATGTTGAGCGTCGCCCCTCGACCCGTGCCGGCGCGCGGAGCCGGACGACGTCCGAACGCACCTCCGGTGCCGATGCGGGTGCGCATGTAGTACGTCATCGCCTCCTGCATGGCGAGCTCGATGCGCTGACCCTCGCCGGTGCGCTGCTTCTGGATGTAGGCGGCGCAGATGGCCAGCGCCAACTGGGTACCCGTGCCGGCGTCACCCATGGTGGGCCCGGGCGGCAGCGGCGGACCATCGGGCAACCCGGTAACCGAGAACGCGCCCGCCATGGCCATGGCCACGGAGTCGAAGCACTTGTAGTCCGCGTAGGGCCCGAAGGAGCCGAAGCCCTTCACCGACGCGTAGATGATCCCGGGATGCACCGCCCGGATCTGGTCGTAGCCCAGTTCGAGTTTCTCGATGACGCCGGGCCCGAAGTTCTCGACCATCACATCGAAGCGGGGCAGCAATTGCAGGAGCAGCTCGCGGCCCTGCGGCTGGGCGGCGTCGATTGCGAGTGACCGCTTGTTGGAGTTCCAGTTCATGAAATAGCCCGAGCCCTGCAGCACCGCGCCACCACGGCCCGGGTCGCCCGAACCCGGACGCTCCACCTTCACGACATCCGCGCCCATCCAGGCCAGGGCCTGGGTCGCGGAGGGGCCCGCCTCGTATTGGCTGAAATCGAGGATGCGCATCCCGTCGAGTGCTGGCATGGGCGTGACCGTACTCACCGGCCGAAGTCCGTGCCTCGGGTCACCGGCGCGCCCACCGTCGCCGGAGTCACGGATCGCCCGCAACCGGGTCCGGCATGCTCGCCTGATCCGGACGCGCCCGCCCGATGGAGGTCTCCTCTGGATGGTGTCGGCCGTGCGTGGCCGTGTCTCCTGTGCGCGCCGAGCGCCCCGCCTCGGGGACCGTGCGAGCCGCCGCATCGGCCGAGCCCGCCTGCTCGACGCTGTCCTCGCTGATGCCCAGTGTCGACGCCGCTTCTTCCGCCCCCACGTCGGTCACCGTGTCGTCTGCGTCCCCGTCCGCGTCCCTGTCCCGGCCGTGCCGGGAGTGGTAGATGTCACGCACCACCACCTGGATCACGCCTGCGGCCGGGATGGCCAGCAGTGCGCCGACGAAGCCGAACAACTGGACGCCGACGAGCACGCTCACCAACACCAGCAACGGGTTGAGCGAGACCGTACGGGACATGATGGTCACCTGCAGCACGTGGTTCTCGAACTGCTGGTAGAGGATGTAGACGACCAGCGTGATGATGCCGGCGGGCGTCGAGTGCAGAAAGGCGACCACTACCGCGGGGATGGCCCCCAGCGTGGCTCCCACGAGGGGAATGAGGTCGGCAATGGCCACCCACAGGGCGAGGGGCGCGGCAAATGGCACTCCCAGCGCCAGCAGGGTGACGAAGGTGACCGCGCCGGCGATCACGCTGATCAGCAGGTTGCCGGCCACGTAGCCGCTGATCGCCCGGCTGCAGTCGGCCGCCACCCGCACAACCCGCTTGCGCTTGGGGGGCGCAAGCAGGCCGAGACCGCTCTCGATCATGCCGGGAGCCTCTATGAGCAGGAGGATGGTGAGGACCAGCACCGTGACGACGCTGACGACCGTGTCGGTCACCGTCCGCACGATGCCGAGCGCCGGCTTACCGCTCTGGGATATGGCCGAGGAGACCTTGTCGCTGTTGTTTTGCACCCACTCGTCGAGGTTGAAGCGCTTGACGAGGCTGCCGACGGTGCCCCGGCCGTTCTGCGCGTCCTCGATGTAGCTCGGCAGCTTGTCCGCCAGGTCTTGAGCCTGACTGACCAGGGGGCGCACGACGACGTAGGTCGCCCCGGCGACCAGGCCGAGGCCCATCACGAAGACCAGCAGGATGGCCAGGCTGCGCCGCAGGTGCAGCCGGCGCTGCACCCAGGCCACTGGCGGCGCGAGGCCCACGGCGAGGAAGCCGGCGACCGCCAGCCACGTGAGGATGCGCTGCAGCTTGATGAGCAGTATCAACGCCAGGAGCGTGGCGACCGTAGCGCCGATGGTTCCGAAGATGATCCGCCAGGGCACCGCGCGCTGAGACGCTGGACGAGCGGACTCCTGGCGTGACGGCATGATCTCGTCACCGTACCCGAAGGGTGTGACAGCTAAATCGTGCCGGCCCAATCCGACGTAAGCCGGCACCGGCACGGGTTCACTCAGGCCGCGGAGGAGGCAGTAGCTGCTCCCTGAATTGCCTGCCACACCTTCTCGGGTGCGCACGGCATGTCGATGTGGGTCACCCCGAGGTGACTCAGGGCGTCGACCACGGCATTGTGGACGGCGGGTGTAGAGCCGATCGTGCCCGACTCGCCGATGCCCTTGGCCCCCAGTGGATTGCGGGGCGAGTCGGTCTGGGTGTTCGAGGTCTCGAAGGAGGGGAATTCGGCAGCCGACGGCATCAGGTAGTCCATGAGGTTGCCGCTGATCGGGTTGCCGTCCTCGTCGTAGCGGACGTGCTCGAACAGCACTTGGGCGACCCCCTGGGCGATGCCGCCGTGCTGCTGACCGGTGACCAGCAGTGGGTTGAGGATTCGACCGCAGTCGTCGACGGCGACATGCCGCATGAGCGTGACACCACCAGTTTCGAGGTCGACCTCGACAACGGCCACATGCGACCCGAAGGGGAACGTCGAGTCGCCTTCGGAGAAATCCAGCTCGTGACTGAGCGGTCCATCGACGTCGGCCGGACGTCGAGCCGGGTCCTTGGCGGCCTTGGCCAGCTCGGCCCAGGAGATGGCCTTGGCCGGCACGCCGGCCACCTGCAGCCCGTCATCGCCTTTGACGATGTCGTCGGCGTTGGCCTCGAGCAGATGGGCCGCCAGCCGCTTGGCCTTGTCGAGCACCTCGTTGGAGGCGGTATAGATCGCGCTGCCGGCGGTCTGCAGTGACCGGGAGCCCATGGTGCCGGCGCCTCTCGGCACCTCGGCGGTATCCGACTGCACGAGCCGGACCTTCTCCATAGGCACACCCAGCAGGTCGGAGACGATCATCGAGAAGGCGGTGTCGTGGCCCTGGCCGTGCGAGGAAGTGCCGGCCTTGGCTACCACCGTGCCGTCGTCCTCGACGCTCACCGAGCCGTATTCGGTGAACAACCCCAGGGGGGCGGTGATCTCGACGTAGGTCGACAGCCCGATGCCGAGCTGCTTGGTGTCGCCGTTGGCCCGGCGCTGCGCCTGCTCTTCGCGCAGCTTGGCGTAGCCCGAAGCCGCCAGCACGGCGTCGAGGGTCTTCTCGTACTCACCCGAGTCGTAGTTGGCACCCGTGCCCGTGGTCAGCGGGAAATCTTCGGGCCGGAGGTAGTTCTTGCGGCGGATCTCGCCCGGATCCATGCCGATCAGATCGGCAGCCACGTCGACGATGCGCTCGACCATCTGGGCGGCCTCGGGGCGGCCAGCCCCCCGGTAGGCGCCGATGGCGGTGGTGTTGGTGAGGACCGTCTTGGCGTCGAAGTTGATCTTCGGGATGTTGTAGACGGCTTGGCTCATCATCTGCGTGAGCATCGGCAAAACCACGCCGACCAGCGGATACGCCCCGCCGTCGGCCAACACCCGGGCCTCGAGCCCGACGATGGTGCCGTCGCGCTTGACGCCCAGCTTGGTGTCCATGATGAAGCTGCGGCCGTGGACCATCGACAGCAGGTTCTCGCTCCGGGTCTCCGTCCACTTCACCGGCAGCCCCAACTGGCGGGCGGCCGCGGCCGCGATGATGTACTCGACGTACAGCGTCGCCTTCGGCCCGAAGCCCCCGCCCACCCAGGGGGCGATGATCCGCACATTCGCGGCGTCCATGCCCAGGTCGCCGGCGATGCCCGGCTGGAGCGAATGGGGAGCCTGAGTGGCGGCGTAGAGCGTAAGCGTGTCGCCTTCGGGCACGGCCACGCACCCGTTCGGCTCCATGGGCACGCCGGCCAGCCGTTGGCTGAGGATGCGGGCTTCGGCCACCGCGTCGGCACCCTCGAGCGCGTCCACGTCCTTGCCGTGGGCGGTGGCGAAGCAGATGTTGTTGCCCTTCTCCTCGAACAGCAAGGTGCCGCCGGCCAACGAGTCCTCGAGGTCGATCACTGCGGGCAACGGCTCATAGTCGACCACCACGGCATCGGCGGCGTCGGCGGCGAGGTAGGGATCGTTCGCGACGACGGCGGCGACGATGTCGCCCACGAAACGGACCTTGCCCCGTGCCAGGGGTGGTCGCTTGTGGTCGGGCGTGCCGGCGAAGCCCACGTTGTCCGGCAGGTTCAGGTCGTCGGCGGTGTAGACCCCGAGCACGCCGGGCATGCCGGCCACAGCGCTGGTGTCGACGGAAACCAGACGACCATGCGCGATCGTGGAACGGACGAAGACGATGTGCGCCAGGTTGTCGAAGCGCAGGTCGTCGTAATACTTGTTCGCGCCGGTCAGCAGCCCGGGATCTTCCTTGCGGAGCACCGAGTTGCCGAGGATCGATCCGGATTGCGCCATGGTGGTCTCCAAGGGATCTGAAACCCGCGCCCTGAGGGCGTTCCGGGTGATGCGGCGTACCTTCGGCGGCGAGCCGGAGCCGGAGACTATCTGATCGACAGCCGGCCTGACGTGTCTCCCGCCACACCTGCGGAGGTGCCCCAGCCGGGCGCGCCGGCTGGTGTAGGAACCGCTGGTGCCATGCCCGCAAAAGCCCGTCGCTCTTGGTGTTTGCGGACCGTGGCGCCTACCGTGAACCGGAATGCGGCCGGTCCGGCTCCTGCACACCTCTGATCTTCACATCGCCGGCGGCTTCTCCACGCCCAAGGGCTGCGATCGGCGCAACGAGTGCCTGTGCCCCCTGCTGTCGGTCGCCGAGTTGGCCCGCCACCACGAGGTCGACGCGCTTTTGGTGGTCGGTGACCTGTTCGACCACGGCCGTGTCGACGAAGACCTGGTCAAGGCGGCCTT
>JAXDQG010000006.1:0-5307 GCA_034667945.1 Acidimicrobiia bacterium
AGGAGGTCCATGCGGCGATGCCGCACAGGTCTGCGTAGCGAGGGTGCTGCTCGATCCCGGGCTTGCCGAGCAGGACCTCGGCGCCTCCGAACAGCTCATCGCGAGCCGTCCAAGCGGCGCACCAGCCGAGCGCACCGACGATCTCCGCTGCTGTGCCGATGTCGTCTTGGCCGAGCGCAGTGGAGAATGCCGTGCGGAGGTTATCCCATTCGGCCTCGATCGTGCGCCACGCCGTCGCCTCATTGGGTGTCCAGAGCTGTTGTTCGATCTCGAGCGCCACGTCACGGAACCAACTGGCGTGCTTTGCACGGTAGGTGTCGAGCGCACTGGTTGCCGCGAGGCGGTCGGTGCCGTACTCCCGAAGGGTCTCCAGGAGCCGGAACCGATCGCCGTCCGCGGTCGGCTCGGCGACCACCATGGAGCGATCGACGAGCGAGGTGAGCAGGTCGAGCACCGCAGGCACATCCACCATGTCGAGGTCGGCACATACGGCCTCGACCGACTCCAGCGTGAAGCCGCCAGCGAAGACCGACAGCCGGTCGAAGAGCGCAGCCTCGGCGGCGGACAGTAGTTCGTAGGACCAGCGGAGGGTGTCGTGGAGGGTCTCGTGCCGAGCGCCCTTGCGGCCACCGCGGAGGAGGCGGAACCGGTGGTCGAGCCGTTGTGCGATGGCGGAGGGGGACATCGCTCGGGCCCGGGCGGCGGCCAACTCGATGGCGAGCGGGATGCCGTCGAGCCGTCGACAGATCTCCTCCACGGCGCGACGACTGTCGTCGTCGAGGATGAACCGGCAGTCGCGGTCACGGGCCCGGTCCGCGAACAGCTCTACGCCGCTGGTCTCCGCCTCGAGCGGGTTGACCGCCCACACCCGTTCGCCCCCCACACCGAGTGGCGAACGGCTCGTCGCCAGCACGGTGACGCCGGTCTCGACGACAATGCGCTCGGCCAGCCTCGCCGCGGCGTCGTCCAGGTGTTCGCAGTTGTCGAGCACGATCAACGCGTGACGGTCCCGGAGGTAGTCCAAGATG
The DNA here is from genome assembly GCA_034667945.1 of Acidimicrobiia bacterium. Lineage (GTDB taxonomy): Bacteria > Actinomycetota > Acidimicrobiia > Acidimicrobiales > CAIXPF01 > JAXDQG01. The sequence goes on from JAXDQG010000006.1 coordinate 1,029, forward strand.
CTGTCCACCAGGCTCATGCCTGGTTGGCTGCGGGCGCCGAGGGCGTCGGCCACCGCAGCGGGAACCGAGCGGCTGTCGCCTACGGGCGCAAGTTCGCACAGCCAGACGCCGTCCTTGAAGCGGTCCAGCACCTGGCGGGCGACCGCGAGCGCCAGGCTGGTCTTGCCGACGCCGCCGACGCCGATCAGGGTGACCAGTCGGTGGCCATCGATCTCGGTGACGAGCTCCGCGACGTCGCCTGCCCTTCCTACGAAGCTCGTGACGCGGGCCGGCACGTTGGAGCGGCTGCGGGACACGGTCCGCAACGGCCGCGGGTCTGGTCTGAACGCGTCGCCCACCACCAGGTGCAGGTGTTCGGTGCCCACCCCGCGAAGCTCGTGCTCGCCGGCGTCGAGGAGAAGCACCTCCCGACACAGCGAGGCGGTGGCCGCCGAGCACACGATCTGGCCACCGTTGGCAACGTCCATCACCCGAGCGACGCGGTTCACCGCCGGCCCGAAGTAGTCACCGTCTCGGGGCTCGATTTCTCCCGTGTGGACGCCCATGCGCACGGCCAGGCTGATCCCCCCTGGCCAAGGCTCCGCCTGGAGCAGGCCCTGAGCGGTGACCCCCGCGCTCAGTGCGGAGCTCGCCGAGCCGAACGCGGCGCAGAGGCCATCACCCAGATGCTTGAACACCGCCCCGCCGAAGCGGCCGATCACCTCTGCCAGGATCGCGTCGTGGCGAGCGAGAGCGGCACGCATCTCCACTGGGTCGCTTTCCCAGCGCGTGGACGATGATTCGATGTCGGTGAAGAGGAACGTCACGGTTCCTCGAGGCAGCCCCTCCATCTTGACCCCCGCGCTGCGGACCTCAACCCGGCACGATTCTTGCGCCACCCGGTGCAACCATCAAGCTCACGCCAGCGGGGGAACGGCGCTGGTGGAACACCCGCTCGGCCCCAGGCGCCGCCGTTCGGGTGAGGTGGCCGAGCGATGACGACCTTGTCGGCACGTTCCACCGGCCGATCAGATAGTGGATCGCTTCATAGAGCTAGAGGACAGACCGACCGCGATTACTTGCTGCCGAACGCGCTGGTGATCAGTTCGGTGTCAGTACTCGTCGAGTTCGGTGATCTTTCATTCGCGAGCTTGACGACGAGGCAATAGTCGTTGTTGTAGGGCCGTCCGGTCTTCGTGGTCCGGCCGGTGCCAACGGCCTGGACCACGACGTGATCGCCTTCTCTGATGACGTTGCCGATCTCGAATGGGCCGATTGTCTCCAGGAGTGGGGCGAGTTCGCCGAAGAGCCGCTGGACGACATCCTCCTTGCCCTTGTACGTGTCGCAGAACTTCGCGTTTCCATGGACCGTCCACCTGACGTCATCGGCCAGGTATGCCGTTAATCTGTTTGGCTCGGTGAGCGTCCGCAAGACGATATCCTTGTTCTATTCCGCGCCTACAGCGACCCACCCTCATCGGGCTTGTTGCCCAGCGGGACGCTAACACCAGGACGTAGGGGCGAAACGGTCGGCGACGGGGCGCTCGGAGGCGCTCGTTGCGTCAAGGCCGAGAGGGACTCCCGCCGGTGGCTTCGGCTTGCAGCCCTGTGCCCGACGGTCACGCCTCGACAGCGAGGCTAGCCGTCGCCCGCGACGACGAGGCCGCCGAGCCACCGGTGCTGTGAAGCAAGCTTGAGTCCGTGAGCGCAGCAGCCACCCCACCGGGTTCGACTCCCGACCCACAAGGCGCCGTCGACGAGACGCCGCCATACCCGCCATCAAGCGCCCCGCCACCTCCGGCCTCTACGACGATCAACCCACGTCGCAACGTTGATACGTGGGGTCCAATCGCCTCGATGATTGCAGCGACCATCGCAGCGCTCATCAGCGTGTGGACGCTCGTCGAGACCCGAGATACCCAGGCTGAGCTGCAGCTACAGCAGCAGGCCCAGGAGGGACGCGTGCGCCTCGAGCAGGTTCGGTCGACGGCTTACGCCGCATACGTCTCGGCGCATCGACGGCTACGAGACTCTTTCGACCAATTCATCGTTGAACGACGAATCGCGCAGCAATTGCCCGAGGGCCGCCCCGCACCGGGCTCGCCACAGGCGCCCGACCTCGGCGCGTTTAATGCTGCGCTCGACGACGTCGACCTGAAGTACGTTGAGGTCGGCCTGGTCGCAGACACCGACGCAATGCGGGCGGCCGTCGCAATCCACGACAGCATAGACCTGATATGGCGTGCGATCTACGATGCGATGGTGGATGGCAATTGGACAGCTGAACGCTTCGACCCGCTGTTTGACACGGCGCGCCAATCCGAGACCGACATGTTGAACGCAGCCCGTGAGGCGCGGGGCTTGCATAAGTTCACCTTTAACTGACTCGCTTATGCACTCCCAATACTACTGACGATTCGCCGTTGCATCCACCGCTCGAACGCTAGCGTCGCTCTCGATGGCCGACACGACTGCGCAGCCCCGCACTCCTCAGCGAGTTGACGTTCCTTGCCAATCCGGAAACCTGCGAGATCCGGAGGAGGTCCGAGACGTCGCTGCGAGCGCACGGTCTAAGCTAAGTTCCCCGTTTTTCGGCCCACTGTAATCAGTTCAGTCGCTCAAACGCGGAGGACAAGCCGACGTGGCAATGCTGTTGGCCCCCTCAAACATAGACCTACTAGCCTTCACGTCGATTCTCGGTCTCTCTTAATCGGGCGCCGCAGTAACTGCGGTTGCCATCTCGTCCGTTGGCTCAATGATAGTAGGCGTTGTGGCAGTCCTTTTCGCCTCTCGAAGCAATTGCACAGCTCTTCAGCAACAGATGGAGATCGCTCGGCAGGAGCGGCGGACTAGGCGTGAAGAAAGGGCTATGAGCGCTATTGAAAATTGGTCGAAGACCTCGCTACGTTCGCCGCAGCGGGTGATCGCCGGTTCATCGATTCCCTCACTAAGAGCATTGACTGGACCCAAACAGCTATGCTGCCCGAGCCAACGCGCGATCTCGGCGCACTGGCCACGATCCACGCGCCCGAGCATGTAGCGCAAAAGGTCTCGGATGTGCACTTCGACCGCGATCGCTGAGCGAGGATATCTCGATTATTGGAATAGCCAAGAGGCGGAGGCGCGCCCGTCGTCGAGCGCTGGGCTCAGACATTACAATCACATTGGAACGACGCAACGCCAGAGGTTAGAAAGTGGCGCCAGGCCCAATTCAGGTCCATGCGGGAACAATGACGACAACAACGCAGAGCGACGATCGGGGGCCGTCATGTCAAACCCGTCTCCGCCTACGGCACCCCTGATCGACGACGCCGCCCCCGCTGGAACGTGGAAGATTCGGGCGCCGGACGACGTGCCAGCTGCTGAAGTTTAGAATAACGGGGCTCTTCTGAGATTCGCGGTAGTTGCACCGGCACTGACAAGTCAGCCGGCCCAGTACGCCTGGACTTTGCTTTTACCCCGGCAGCGCCCCCATCCGCCACGCGCTGAGGCTGATCCCGCTGTTCTCCGCCGTGCCGAAACATGTCGATCACTCCTCGCGCCGCCCGGTCGACCGCAGTTCCGGGATGTTGAACACCTTTGGTCAGGACGCTACGGGTCCGGAGCCAAAATTGCTCGGGCGGTCACAGTCATCCCCGCCGACGTGCGTATGCGACGGCGCGTTTGTGGGTGATTGACCCAGCGGCGCACACGGCGGCCCAGGCTCGTGAGCGGCAGCAGGCGCCGTTGTCGGTGAGGACCCGTTCGATGCGGACGCCCCGGGCGGCGAACCAGGCGACGGCCCGGACCCAAAATGCCGCGGCGGTCGCGCCTTGTTGTCGTTGAGGATCTCGGAGTACGCCACCCGGGTGCGGTCGTCGAGCGCGGTGTGCAGGTAGCGGTAGCCGACGCCCCGGCGGGATGCCCGGCCGCGGCCGTGGAGCTGCCAGCCGCCGCCGTCGGGGATGGCCGCCAGTTTCTTGATGTCAACGTGGATGAGCTCGCCCGGACGTTCCCGCTCATAGCGCCGCACCGCCGGTTGGGGGCCTGTGGCCCGATCACCCCGGTCGAGACGGGCCAGTCCGGCCCGGCGCAGAATGGCCTGCACGGTCGAGGCGGCCAGGCCGACCTCCTGCGCGATGCGCTGCGCCCCGCAGCGGCGCTCGAGGCGCCGTTCCACCACCCGCTGCGCAACTGGTTGCAGGGACGCCGCTGGCGAGCACCGCGGCCGGCTGGAGCGGTCCCCGAGACCGGCCTCGCCTTCCCCCAGGAAGCGGTCCGCCACTTGCGCACCGTCTTGGCGTCCACGTGGAAACGCTCC
>JAXDQG010000007.1:0-3224 GCA_034667945.1 Acidimicrobiia bacterium
AGCCAGGAACACATCGCTCTCAAGCAATGCATTTTAACCCGCGCTAGTTGATGGAGGGAACATGGCGAACGGGGATGGTGCGAGGCTGAGCCGCGCAATTCACGAGGCATATAATTCGCGTGAATTCGCCGGGCCGGAATCTTCGATAAGCGACACCTTCACGTGGAACGTTGTTCCTTTTGGCGCCGCTCGAAGGGCGTAGCCGGCTACCGGGAGGTGATGGAGACCTGGTCGAGTGCCTTCCCGGATTCCACGGTTGACACAACGCACCTCATCGACGGCGGCGATACCGGGGCCATCCAGTTTGTTTTTCGGGGCACGCACAACGGTCCACTCCAGACCCCCACTGGCCCAATCGCGCCCACGGGCCGGTCGGTAGAGGTATCGGTCTGCAATGTGTTCCACACACAAGGTGGGAAGGTCACCGAAGCGAACTCGTACTTCGATGCCGCGACGATGATGCGCCAGCTCGGCCTTGCTCCATGACAAGACCGGTGATCTGTCCACGCCGCAGCGCGGGCCCGACGTGATCGAAGTGTTCGAAGGCGTCGACCTGGCGCATCATGAGTTCGAGCGCATCTTGCGCCAGGTCGGCCCAAACCAATGGAACCTGCCGACAGCGTGTACCAAGTGGAGCGTCTACCAGGTGGCGAACCATGTCGTTGCCGCTGGCATGATGTTCACGGCCTGCTTGCAAGGTTGCTCGAAGGACGTAGCCGTAGAGCTTGTTGAAGCAGTGGACGTCCTGCAACCCGATCCGGTCACGGCTTTCACCGATCAAGTACGAGCCCTACGCAAAGAGTTCGAATCGTCGGGCGCGCTCGATCGAATTTGCCATCACGCGGTCGCCGACATGAAGGGCATACACCTCCTCCGAGCCCGCGTCTTCGATGTAACACTGCACGCGTGGGACATCGCGCACGCCATCTCGGCGGACGAACAGTTAGATCTTCGGCTGACAGCATTGGCGCTTAAGCTCTATGAACCATTCGCCGCACCGCTCGTAGCTAGCGGCCACGCAGCACCCAGCATTGAGATCAGCCCCGGTGCCCCAGTACAGGCCCGACTGATTGCCCTTTCGGGTCGGCGCCCTTAGGCGAAGACTTTCGCGTCCGCGGTCGAGAGCCAGGCCGAGCAGCGCCTCAATCAGTCGGACAAGGCGCAGCAGGTCGAAACTGAGTGACTACTACTGGGGCTGGCTCCACGGCGACGAGCGCTTCTCGGGTGCAGCTGATCTGCTGGCGGGCGTACTGCACCGTCTCGGCGGATTCCATGGCCGCCCCGGCAGCCACGCAGCGGTCGAATTCTGCGTCGCCGAGCACCGTGCGGAGATGGACGACGGTGGCAGGTCGGACGCTCGTCACGGGTCGATCATTCAACGCGGTGCCGAGGACGTGATTCGTTGCGCCATAGAGGACGGCAGCAGCTTCGAAGCGACCGACCCGGTCGAAGCACACAGCCAGGCTGGCGAGTGTGCCAACCAGGTTCGCCACGTTGCCGGACCGGTGTTGGGACTCGGCAGCGCTGTCGTACAAGGCGAGCGCCCGGTCGACGTTGCCGATGACGCTTTCGAGGCGGGCACCGTCTCGCAGGATGCTCGCTTCGAAGATGGTCAGCCGATGTTGGCGGGCATAGGCGAGTCCGTGCTCAAACGCGTCAGCGGCACGCGCTGGGGCGTCACCAGCGAAGGCAAGGCCGCATCCGTAGAGGGCCCTGGCAACCAGGTATGGGTTGGCGCTTGCCCGCGCGGCATCGAGGGCCTGTTCCGCTATCAATGCCGCGTCCTTGCTTCTACCGAGCAAGGCAAGCAGCATGACCTTGCCGCCGAGACCATATGCGTGAGTGGAGCCGCTCTGGGAGGCGAGCAGCGCGTAGAGCTCCATCGCACGATCGGACCGCCCGGCGTGAAGGTGTGAAAGCGCCTCCCAATAGCGGCTGAACCCAGCAGGAAACGGCTCAAAGCCGGGCTCGGTCTCGAGCACCTGCGCAGTCGCGGCATAGTGGGCGCCGACGTCGGGGCGTCCTGCAAACGAACACAGACTGGCGGCGGTGTAGAGACGCGGAAGCTGCGGCAGTCGAGCTGCGATCGCGGCTGGAAGAATTTCCTCCACCCAGCCGACCGGCTCAAAAAGCTCCAATGCCATCCCCAGCATGGCCGTGTGAGCGGCGATCGCGCCGGCAGTGGACAGGTCGCCTCGGTCGGTCGCCCAGCGGAACCCGGCGCGCAGGTTGGCCATCTCGACGTCGACCCAATCCAACGCCACCCTCTGATTCGGGCCGTCCCATAAGTTCCAATGTTGGATAGCCTGCGCAGCGAAATAAAGCGCGTGCCGGTCGCGCACGTGCTCGATCGTGCCCGTCTCGGCAAGCTGCTCTTCAGCGAATTGACGGATCGTCTCCAACATCCCATAGCGGGCATGGCCGCCCACGTGCACGACGGTCACCAATGATTTGCGCACCAGCGAATCCAACCCGTCCAACACGGCGTACTCGTCGACGCGGTCGTTGAGTTCAGCCGCGGCGGCGAGATCAAAGCCGCCGGCGAATACCGAGCACTGCTGCAGCAGCGTCCGCTCGGCCACGTCGAGCAGGTCAGACGACCAGCCCACCGCGTGGCGCAGCGTCTGATGGCGCTCGAGCGCCCTCCGCGTACCTACCAGCAGCCGGAACCGGTCATCCAAGCGATCGAGAACATCCTGCGCCGTCATCGACATCATCCGGGCCGCCGCCAGCTCGATGGCCAACGGAATCCCATCCAACCGCCGGCAGATCTCCTCCACCGCCTCGGCCTGCTCCCCCAGCTCGAAGCCCGCGGCCACTGCGCGGGCCCGAGCGGTAAACAACTCCACTGCCGCCGAAGCCGCCCCACCCTGGACGCCCAACGGTGGGACCGCCCACAACTGCTCCGCCCCGACCCGCAACCCCTCCCGTGAGGTCGCCAGCACCTGCACCGTCGACGTGCCACCAAGCAACGCCTCGACCAGATCCGCCGCCGCGTCCACGACGTGCTCGCAGTTGTCCAAAACGAGCAACAGCCGCCGCCCGGACAGCGACCGCACCAGCGACTCCGTAACCCCCAGCCCGGCCTGGGCCGTCACGCCCAACTCCGTGGCGGCCGCGTCCGGCACGACTCCCGGCTCACCCACCGGAGCGAGCTCCACCAGCCACACCCCGTCGGGGAACTCGCCCGACAGCGCCCGGGCGACCTGCAGCGCCAGACGGGT
>JAXDQG010000008.1:0-3997 GCA_034667945.1 Acidimicrobiia bacterium
CGGGTGCTGCGAATCGCCAAGCTCGAGGCCGATCCGCCGACGTGACCTCCCAGTCGCGGAGAGGTCCGAGCGGATGCGACCGCGCGGCCCCATCGCAACCCGGCCGCGTCCGGGAGGCCCTCTCCGCCTGCTTGCTCAGTCGCCGGCGGCCAAGGTCGCGGACTCGTCCGCCTGCAGGACAGGCAGCACTTCTTGGGCGAACAGCCGCATGCTGGCCTCGGCTTGGTCGCCGGGCAGGTCACCGTAGGTGAACACGCCGACGAACTCGGCTGCGCTGGTGGTCGCCCGGATCTTCCGCAACTTCTCGATGCATTGCTCGGGCGTGCCCCACACCTGGTGACGAGCGAAGACCTCGACGACCTTCTCTTCTCCCACCCGCTTGCGGGCCTCGGCCATCTTTGCGTAGAAGTCGTAGCCGCCGGCCTGCTTGAAGTGATCGGCGTCGTGGAACTCGTAGTGACGCAGCGCCGAGTCGTTGTAGTTCGTCATGTACTGACGGGCGGTCTCCCAGGCCTCGTCAGCGTCGGGCGTGCAGTAGACCCAGCACACGACGATGGGCTCTTGTGGTTCCCAGCCCTGCTGGGCGCGGATGTCGTTGAAGGCAACGACCTCCTCGCCGATCTCCTCCCAGCTCTTCTGAGGGACAAACAGCGGTCCCAGCCCGGCGTTGGCGGCGATGGGAATGGTCTCGGGGCTTCCCCAGGCGCAGTACATCCGGTCGGTCAGATCGCTCGAGCGTGGCTGCGGCCGGATGGACATGGAGGGGATGTTGTGGAAGCGCCCCTCAAAGGAGAATTCCTGGTTGGACAGGGCGGCCCGCACGATCTCGAGTGACTCCAGGAAACGGTCGCGCGACTCACCCATGGGGACCTGCAGACCGTTGAACTCGACCCGCCCGGCCCCGCGACCGAACCCGAGGGTGAGCCGGCGGCCGCCCGCCAGCACGTCCAGCATGGCCACCTCTTCAGCCACCCGGATCGGGTCGTGCCACGGGAGGACGACCACCATTGTGCCGAAGTCGACCCGCTCGGTGCGGCCGGCCATGAAGGTCAGGAACTGCAGCGAGTTGGGCACCATCGTGTACGGCGTGAAGTGGTGCTCCACCGTCCAGATGGAATCGAAGCCCAGAGGCTCGACCAGGCTCGCCAGCCGAACGCCCTCGTCGTAGACCTCCCAGTCAGCCCGGGAGGGCTGACGGTCGTAGCCACGCTCGGCGTAACGCCCCCAGTCGGCGTAGTTCTGCATGAAGAAGCTGGCACCGAATCGCACGTCGTCGCACCCCCTGCGGTATCGAGTTGACCGTACCAGCCGGCGATGACCGCGCCCCACCCAGCAAGCGTCCCCGCCGAGAGGCAAGAGGCAAGAAGGTTTTCCGCCGCCGGAGTGTCGCTTTCAACAACCAAGTGACCCGCGACCCCGCGCATCCTCAACACAGGAGTGCTGCTCTCGCCGGTGGTGTCCGCCAGCCTCAATTCTTCAACAGGTAGTCGGTGTCGGAGCCGCCCAAGAAGAAGGCCACTTCCTCGGCGAGCGACGGCCACTCGGCCAAACCGCCATTTTCCACCAGGTCGATCGCCGCTTCACGCGCCCGATGCACCCAGTCGCGATCGCGACGCAGGCTGGCCAGCTTGAGGTCGTTGCGCCCCGTCTGCCGCTCGCCCATCAAGGTGCCCTCGCCCCGGAGCTCCAGGTCCACCTCCGCCAGTTCAAAGCCGTCGGTGGTGGCCGCCAACGCTGAGAGGCGGGCTTCGGCCTGCGGTGTCTCGCCCGGCGAGACCAGGAAGCACGTGGAGGCGTGCCGGCCTCGGCCCACCCGACCCCTGAGCTGGTGGAGCTGCGCGATGCCGAAGCGGTCGGCCCCGAGCACCGCCATCACCGTTGCGTTGGGAACGTCGACACCGACCTCGATGACCGTCGTGGCGACCAACACGTCGAGTTGGCCGCTACGAAAAGCTTCCATGACCTGGTACTTCTCGGCGGCCGACAGGCGACCGTGCAGCAACCCGACGGTGAGCCCCTCGAGCTCCCCGCCGGGCGCCACCAAGCGGGCGTGCGTTTCTTCGGCCGAAGCGGTCTCGATCTTCTCGGATTCCTCGATGAGCGGGGTCACCACGTAGGCCTGCCGGCCGGCTGCCACCTGGCTCCGCACGTGCTCCCAGACGGGCGTTTCGTCGGTGACCCAGACCGTGTGGATGGGCGTGCGGCCCGGGGGCAGCTCGTCGAGGGTGGACACGTCGAGGTCGCCGTAGACCGTCATGGCGGCGGTCCGCGGGATGGGCGTAGCCGTCATGACCAGCACGTCCGGGGTCGTGTCACCCTCGGACCGGTCACGCAGGGCTGCCCGCTGCTCCACCCCGAAGCGATGCTGCTCGTCGATCACGACCAGCCCCAGGCGACCGAAGGCCACACCGTCCTGGATGAGGGCATGGGTTCCGACGACGAGGTCGACCTGGCCGTCGGCCAGTGCCGTGGACAGACGCCGCCGCTCGGCGGCCGTCGTGCGGTGCGTGAGCAACTCGACCCGGAGGGGGCGATCGCCCGTCAAGGTGCCCGTATCCGGGACGGACAGCCCCTCGAGCATCTGGCGGATTCCGAGATGATGCTGCTCGGCCAGTACCTCGGTGGGCGCCATGAGTGCGCCCTGCCAGCCGCCCTCGATGGCCACCAGCAAGGCGCACACGGCCACCAGGGTCTTTCCGGCGCCCACGTCACCCTGCAAGAGCCGGTGCATGGGATGCGGCTTGGCCAGATCGACCGCGATCTCGGCCACGACCCGCTGCTGAGCCGAGGTCAGGGCGTAGGGCAGCTGCGACCAAAATCGTTTCAGCAGCGAATCGCCCTCGAGATCGATCTGATGCGCCACCCCCCGAGTGGTCAGCTCGAGGTGGCGCTTGCGCTCGACCAGGGCCAGTTGCACCCGCAGCAGCTCGTCGAACACCAACCTTCGCCTGGCCAGCTCGGCGGTAGCCAGCGAGTCCGGCGCGTGCACGAGCTGTATCGCCCGCTGACGAGGGATCAGGTCCCAGCGTTTGAGAACGGCGGGGGGGACCGGGTCTGCCAGGCCTCTGGGCCCGACGCGCCGCAACGCCTCGGCCACCCAGTTGCCGAGCTCCCAGGTGGTGACGCCGGCCTTCTCGGATTGCGGGTAGACGGGCACGATGCGCCCCGTTCGGTCGCCGATGAGGTCGACGACCGGGTTGGCCATCTGGGGCTGGCCCCGAAAATGCTCCATCCGCCCGTAGACGAGGACGACCATGTCCTCCTGCAGCTGGCGCTCGCGCCAGGCTTGGTTGAAGAAGGTGAGCCGCATCCGACCGCTGCCGTCGGTGACGTCGACTTGGGCCATCGACTGCCCACGCCGGGTCCGTCGACTCGTCGAGCGGACCACCTTGGCCACAATCGTGGCCTCTTCGCCGGGCTTCAAATCGGCGATGGATGCCTGATGGGTCCGATCGAGATACCGGCGGGGGTAGTAGGTCAGCAGGTCGGCCACGTTGGTGACCCCCACGTGCTCGAGCGCGGTGACCTTACGCGGTCCGACGCCCTTCAGGCGGGTGACCGGGATCGCAGCCAGGTCCGCGAAGGTCAGGGGGGCGCCTTCGCGGGCGCCGATGAGGCGCACGCCCTCTTCCTCGGTCACGGGTGGTGCAGCACCTCCACGCGTATGCGACGGGGACGGCCGAGATCGAGCATCGAGTCCAGCACCCCGCCGATGTCGTCCGTGTGAACGTGGCAAGTCCACCGACGCTCGCGTCCGGTAACCACCACCGACTCGCCCTGGTTGGCCAGGGCAGCCAGCACGGCGGGCCGATCGGCGGCGCTCTCCTCCAAGGAGAACATCACCTCGTACGCCGGTCCGTCCGCCTCCGTCGGCGCCGCCCGGAACGAGACCTTGCTTCGGGCGAGGAGCGCATTGTCGGGTCGGGGTAGGTCGCGCCCGTCGACCACGTGCAGCAGCGCGTCCACCAAGAGCAGGTAACCAGCGGCGCCCGCGTCG
>JAXDQG010000009.1:0-4278 GCA_034667945.1 Acidimicrobiia bacterium
CCCGTACTCGGCAACCGCCGGCGCGGCGGCCGGCCTCTACGGACCCCGTCACGGCGGAGCCAACGAGCAGGTCATCCGCATGCTGACCGATATCGGCAGCTACGACCGGGTCGACGAGGCCGTCGAACGGGCCAAGCGTGGCGAGTTCCGCATCTTCGGCTTCGGGCACCGGGTGTACAAGAACTACGACCCCCGCGCCACGATCATCAAGAAGACGGCCTATGAGGTCTTCGAGGTCACCGGTAAGAACCCGCTGCTCGACATCGCCTTGAAGCTCGAAGAGACCGCGCTGTCGGACGAGTACTTCGTCAGCCGCAAGCTGTACCCGAACGTCGACTTCTACTCTGGCTTGATCTACCAGGCGATGGGCTTCCCCATCGAGATGTTCACCGTGCTGTTCGCCATTCCGCGCATGGCTGGCTGGGCCGCTCATTGGAAGGAAATGCTGGAGCAGGGCCAGCGCATCGCGCGGCCCCGCCAGACTTACACGGGTCCCGGCGCCCGCGACTACGTGCCGCTCGAGTCGCGCTGATAACTGCTGCACCACCGGCTGCCACACCGGGCTAGCTTCCGGTTGGTGGCCGAGCACCCGCTTTACCAGGTCGACGCCTTCACCGCCGTCCCCTTCACCGGCAACCCCGCTGCTGTCATGCCGTTGGAGGCGGGCGGCAGTTGGCCGTCTGACGACTGGATGCAGGCCGTGGCCGATGAGAACAATCTCTCCGAGACCGCGTTCCTGCTGGCCACGCCACGAGAGCCTGCCTGGGACCTGCGCTGGTTCACGCCTCGGGCCGAGGTCGACCTGTGCGGTCATGCCACCCTGGCAAGCGCCCACGTGCTGTGGCAGACCGGGCGGCTGCCGACCGATCAGATGGCCTGTTTCAACACCCGCTCGGGGCTGCTGACCGCCACCCGAAGCGCCGACGGCTGGGTCGAAATGGAGCTGCCCGCGCTGCCCGCCGACGAGACCACACCGCCGGCCGGGCTGGTCGACGCCCTGGGCGCTCCGCCGGTGGTCGCCATTGCCCGGAGTCGCTTCGACCTGCTGGTCGAGCTCGACACCGCAGCCGAGGTGATGGCCCTGCGCCCGGACATGAGCGCCCTGCGACGACTCGCCACGCGCGGCATCATCGTCACCGCGCCGACCTCCGGCGAGCATCATTTCGTGTCGCGCTTCTTCGCGCCCTCCGTCGGCATCGACGAAGATCCGGTGACCGGTTCGGCCCACTGCGCGCTGGCCCCATGGTGGGCGTCGAAGCTCGGCGTCGACGAGCTGAGAGCCCGCCAGGTGTCGCGACGAGGCGGCGAGCTTCGGCTGCGACTCGTCGGCTCGGAGCGCGTGGTTGTGGCCGGCCAAGCGGTGACCGTGCTGGAGGGGCGGCTGCTCCCTCGGTGACAGGCTCTCGCTGCCCGTGCTGCGGCAACCCGCTTCCCGCCGAAGCGGGTCGCTGTCCAACTTGCGGCTTTGCCCTGGACGATGGTTGCCTGACGGCGCTCGGCGGGCCGGATCCGCCAGCTGACGGAACATCTCGGGTTCGACTTCCGCCAGATCGACGCGTCTGGTGGGCGCTGGTATTGGTCGCCGGTGTGCTGGCCGCGCTGCTCGGTGGGCGGATGGTGAGCCACGATGAGCGGACGACGGCGGCCGCCCCGACTACCACGGACGCGAGCGGGCCTGACGTCTGGGCGGTGACGACGCCCACTCCGCCGTCCACCGCCACCACCACCACGTCGACGTCGTCCGCGCTCGCGATCGCGCTGGCCGGCTCACCTGCCACCGTGGCCGTGCCGCCCGGGCTCTCGGGCCGGCTGCTCGTGTTGCTGGCCGGCGGGACGGTCGTCGCCGTCGATCTGGCCTCGGGCGCCGTGACCGAGGCAGCCGATGTCAGCCACGTGGAGGCGTTCGTTGGCAGTGGTGAGAACGCCCGGTTGTTCGTGCTCGACGACGGCCTCGTGGTGTGGCGGGACGGGAACGTGGTGGTGGTGCCATGGGAGCCGGCGTTGCCCAGCGTGACGCTGCCCGCCACGCTCGATCCCGCAGCGGGCGGAGGCCGCTGGGCGGTCTTCATTGAGCGCACCACCGCGAACGGCACGAGCACCAACTACGTGGCCGTCGATGGCACCGGTCGGTTAGAAGGGCGACTGGCTCTGGACCCCTCGGTTCGGGTGGTAGGGGTCGCCGGCAACCGGCTGGTGGCCCAGGCTGCGGACACAATCGTGTTGGTGGACCCGGTCTCGGGCGGGGCCACACCGGTGGGACCGGGCGTGGTCGTCGCGGCCAACAACTGGGGCCTGGTCAGCCAGAGATGTCCGGAGGTCACCCGGTGCGAACTGCAGATCGGTCCATGGGGCGAGCCTGGCCGAATCCGGCTACCCGGAGGGATCGACGAAGGTGCCCTGCTCTCCGCCGATGGATCGCACCTGGCGAGCATCTCGAGGTGGCCGGTCGTGGCGGTGACGGAGCTGGCCAGCGGCCGAGGCTGGTCGGCAGGTGACATCGGGTCGTTCTTCGACATCGACGCTCAGGGCCGCACGGTGGCCGGTCTGGGTCCACGCGGCATGGTGCGAGTGGCGCTTTGGGCGGACGGCCCGACGACCGCAACCCTGCTGAGCGGCGAGGGCGTCCCCTTCCGGTTGCGACCAGTGGCGGTGGCCTTCGACACCAGGTCGCCAGGCTGACTACGGACGTCATGAGGCGATGTCGATGACCACCTTGCCGAAGCTCTGATTGCTCTCGAGGTACGCCTGCGCCTCGCCCACCCGGTCGAGCGGATAGCGGCGGTCGATAACCGGCCGGCACACGCCCGACTCGAAGAGGGGGACGATCTCCCGGCTGAAGCGCTGGGCTACCGCGATCTTGTCCTCGATGGGTCGTGACCGCAGCACGGTGCCGATGAGCTGCGCCCGCTTGGCCATCAGCATCCCAAAGGGGAAGCTCGCCCGGCCATCGCCCATGGTGCCGACCTGCACAAGGCGCCCCTGCAGCGCCAGCGCAGTCAGGTTGCGCTCGATGTACTCGCCACCGATCACGTCGAGCACCACATCGGCACCACGGCCCGCGCTGACCTCACGGACTGCGTCGAGGAAATCCTCGGCGTGATAATCGACAGCCCGGCCCGCTCCCAGGGCGAGACAGCGTTCCACCTTGCTGGCCGAGCAGGTGACGACGCTGCGGGCGCCGATGCCCCTGGCGATCTGGATGCCGGCCGTTCCGACACCCGAACCACCGGCGTGGATCAGCGCGACGCGCCCTGAGGTGAGGCCACCCTGGGCCACGAGGGCGTCCCAGGCGGTGATCCAGGCCTCCGGAATGGCAGCCGCGTCTGCCACGTCCACGGTCGACGGCACCGCCATGAGCATGCGCTCGTGGGCGACCATCCTCTCGGCGAAGCCGCCGACCCCGGTCACCGCCATGACGGCGTCGCCCACCTTCCAGGAACGCACCCGTTCGCCCAATACAGCCACGCGACCCGAGAACTCCAGTCCCGGGATCTCGATGCCACCCAGCCCGCCCGGGGTCAGGGGCGAGGGATACTTGCCCTCGCGTTGCATCAGGTCGGCCCGGTTCAGGGCACTGGCCACCACGTCGACCAGGACCTCTTCGGGCCCGGGGACCGGGTCGGGCACATCCTTGACGGTGAGCACTTCGGGACCGCCGTACCGCTCCAGGACCACAGCTCGCATGGCGGCGCACTCTATTCAGCAGCGTGGCCGGGTCGGTGCGATCTTCCTCACGCACGCGGCGCGAGAGCTCCAAGGTTGCGCGACCCGCGGATGAGCCGACGGGATCAGCTGCAGCTGGCTTCGACGACCAACCAGGGCTGATCGGCGGGCCCCAGGCAGGCTTGGATCGCGCCACTCCCGACCGGGAGGGCCACCAGGCCGGTGCAGCTGCCGGTAGCTACCAGGTCGCCGGCGCGCAGCGGTCGCCGCTGGGCAGCGAGGTGACCCGCCAGCCAGGCCAGCACGTGGAGCGGCCCGCCAAGTGCGTCCGAGGCCCGCCCTTCAGCCAGCGTCACCCCATCGGCGACGACCGACACGGCCAGATCCCGAGGATCCCAGAGGCCCTTGACCGGCCGGCCGGCACCAACCACCAAGTCGCCGGCCAAGCCGTTGTCGGCCACGAGTGCGAGCACACCCACACCGGTCGGGTCGACGAAACGACTGTCGAGAACCTCGAGCCCAGCCGACACCTCCGCCACTGCGCCCGCGACGGCGGGAGCATTGAAGGGGCCTTCGGCCAGATCTGCGTTCAGACGGAACACGATCGTGCCGGCC
>JAXDQG010000010.1:0-9889 GCA_034667945.1 Acidimicrobiia bacterium
CCTCATGTTCACCGGTTCGGAGACCAGCTCGACCCCCGCAGCCTTCAGCTGGGCGACATGGCCGTCGAGATCGGTGCAATACAGGCACAGGCGGGCCATCCCGGCATGGAAGAGATCCGGCGGCGGCGACCCCTTCGTCTTGGGGTTGGTCCACTCGATGAGGTCCAGCCGGCATCCCCGGCTGTTGTCGGGGTCCAACATCATGATTGACGCCTTGCCCTTGGCGCCGGGATCGCCCAGGCCCTTGCCCATCTCCTCACTGCCACCTTCCCCCAAATCGAACACGGACTTGAAGCCCAACATCTCGTAGAACTGCTTCGACTTCTCGAAGTCGGTGCAGTTGATGTTGACGTGGAAGACGGACTTGATCGTCATCGTGTGACCCCCTCATTGCAGCCGGAACGGCTGAGACTAGCCCCGCATCCCGCCGGCGGATGCAACCGCCGGAAGGCCGCTTGCCCCCCGGTCAAGGGCCGTAACAAGGTTCAGCTCGAACCGACGGCCCCGACGACCCCACGGGCGACACCGGCAGCGATGATCAGGCAGTGACAGGCGAGGGCTCCAAGTGGGCGACCCGGGGCATCACCTCAGTCGTAAGCAGCTCCATCGAGTGGCGCCAGGGCTCGGGATCTTCCGAGTAGTCGTAGCCCGACATCAGCACCGTCCCGAAGCCGCCGAAATCCTCGTATTGCTCGACCAGGCGCTCGGCCACGGTTTCGGGCGAGCCGACCAACCACGTCGTCTTCGACAGGTAATCGGGCGTCACGTCCGCGTCGGCCACGCCCGGGTCGTGCTTCAGCACATGCCTCCAGCCAAACTGCGTCAGCAGATTGATGAAGTACTCGTTCTGCATCCGACCCATGTGGCTGCCCACGCTCCAGCGATAGGCCTCTTCATCGGTATCTGCGACGAAGATGTCGCGCACCACCCGCCACTGGCTCCGATCTGCCTGTCGACCGGCTCGTTCAGCGCCGCGCTCAACGGATTCCCAACCGCTCTTCACCACGTGTGAGGCCAGTGCGAACGTCATGGGATAGAACCCGCGCTCCCCCGCCATCTCGAGCGTCAGCGACGGCGACGACAAACCGCCGGCGATGCCGATCGGGGGGTGGGGTTTCTGCAATGGCTTCAACCACGGGCTGAACACTCCGTACTGGGTCTCCGGATTGAACTTGGCATTCCAGTACTTGCCCTTGAACTCGAAGGGCTCCGTCGACTCCCAGATGCGGAGCATGATCTCGAGCGCCTCGGCCGCCATATACCGGTTTTCGTTGTTCATACCGTCAACGGCAAACATCTCCCAGTCGGTCGGCAGACCTCCCGCGCCGACACCGAGAATCAGCCGGCCCTGCAGCATGTGGTCGAGCATGGCGACGCGATGGGCCAGCTCCACGGGGTTGTGATACGGCAGCAGATGCGCGCCCGGCGCCAACTTGATGTTCTTCGTCTCCAGGGCGGCCTGGGCGATGAGCAGGTCGGGCGCCGGCACCGGCTCCCAAGGAGCCGTGAAATGCTCACCAATCCATGCTTCTTCGAAGCCGTACTCGTCGGCCCAACGGAGCGTCTGACGGTCCCACTGCAGCGCGTCGTACAACGGCCGCTCGGGCGGGTGTGACGGCATGGTGAACATCCCTAGGCGCATGAGCTGCACATCCTCTTCAATCGGATAGGGCCGAACGGATACGACGTCCCCGGGTGACACTATGCGCGCAGAATGCTTGCTGCGTTGCGCCCTTCGCTCCGGATCAATTGCTTCGTCACGATCGCATCGACCCTGCGGGCGGGAGGGGCCAGGGGTGGTTCACCGGCGACAAGTCAAACGTGCCCGGGATGGAGGGGCGGATGAGTTTGCGGTTTGATGCTTGACAAATCAAGCGAACGGGCGAAGTGTGTCACCGATACGTCAGCCGAGGTTCATCTGGGCTGACTCATGGGGGGAGACGACTGTGACGCTCGAAAAAACGGGTGATCCTGTCGCACCGAGACAGATAGATGAGCCGCAACCCTGGGTGCAGATGCTGGCAATGATGCAGATGCCCTTCGAGTTCGGTGCCTTCTTGGCCGCGACGCCGCTCCTTCCCGCTCTCGAGCGGGGAGATGGTCACCCGGTGCTGGTGATGCCGGGATTCATGGGGGGTGACTCATCGACCCTGCCGCTGCGCTATCACCTCAAGCTGTGGGGCTATGACGTGCACGGGTTCGGTGACCGACCCAATCCTGGGCCCACCCCCCGGGTGCTCGACGAACTCAATCAACTCCTCGTCTCCATCCACCGGCGCACTGGGCGCACCGTGTCACTGGTCGGGTGGAGCGCCGGGGGCCGCTACGCCCGCTACCTGGCACGGCAACACCCTGAAGCGGTGCGCCAGGCGATCACGCTGGCGGCCGGTCTCCAGCACCGGGCCGGTACCGACCGAAGCAGCATCTCCTTCGTCGTCGACCGGATCAAGCATCTCTGGGATCCGGAGTTCGCCAGTCAGCCGGACCACGTGCAGGGGCCTCTACCGACCCCATCGACCTCCGTCTACAGCCGCTCTGACGGCGTCGTGCGCTGGCACGCATGCCTGGACGTGGTGGACGAGCTCCACGAGAACGTCGAGGTGTACGCCAGCCACGTCGGCATCGGGGTCAATCCGTCGGTTCTCTTCCTGATCGCCGACCGCCTCGCGCAGCCCGAAGAGCAATGGCAGCCTTTTGCCCCGCCAGTCTGTCTGCGCTCGCTGTATCCGCCCGCACCCACGTGGCAGCCGGAACACAACTGGGTGACCGCGCCATCGCTTCGCTGACAGCTGAGGGAATTCGCCGCTCAGGGCAGCGCACCATATGGGTGGCATACCCTGGCAGTTTGTCAGCCTTTGCAGAGCCCGGTTGAGGGGTCATACGGGCAATTCTTCGACTTACCCGACAAGTCGATGATGTTGCCCTGTCGTTCCCAGGTCTGCTTGGCGCTGTCCCACCGCTGGAACATGCCCCCTTCCGCATAATAGGAGTCCTTGGTGCCGTCCACGTTGAAGCCGATTCCCGGCAGGTGATACGGATGCGTGATCGACATCGCATGGGTGGCTAGCGCCAGGTTGGTCCGGGTCAGGCCTCCATCCAGCATTCCGGCTGTGATCAATGCCTGTACCCATGACCATCCGTAATAGATGCCACTGCCTAGCGTGCTAGATGACTTCGGGTCGATGCCCTTCGAGGTCAGCATGTCACGTGCCCATGCGATGAACGGGTCACTGAACTGCGCTGGGTCGTTGATCTCCTTGGTGCCGGGATTGACCTGCCACCAGCCGTTTGACGCGGTGCCGTCGCTGCCCACGGCTTCCTTCTTCACATACGTGTTCCCGGGGCACACCGATGGTTGGAACAGGTACTTGGCCTTGTCGTGCATACCGTTCTGGGCGGCAGCGGTAACGGCTTGGGTGCAGTAGGAGGAGAACAACATGGCGATGAAGACGTCGGGGCTCTTGGCCGCCAACGTGGTCATCGGGTCGGTGACCGTGGGGGCCGTCGGCTCCACCGTCTCCGAGACGTAGCTGATCTTGTCCTTGTTGGGCGACTGCGCCAGATAGACCTTGAAGCCCACGTCATAGGCCTTGCCGAAGTCGTTGTTGGAGATGAGGGACGCCACCGTGACCTTGCTCTTTCCAGCTGAGAGCTCGGCGAAGTGCTGGTCGATGAACGAGCCCCAGAACACCGCCTCGGTGTTGTAGGCCAGCTGCATACCGATGCTCCACGGGTGGTTGACCGGGTCGCCGAAGGCTGGATGACCACTCTGCACGAATGGCTCCGCGATGCAGCGCTGATTGAGCTTGTCGTAGTTCTTCAGCGACGGTGCCGTGCCCAGATTTGACAGGGTGAAGACCTTCTCGGAGTCGAGCAGCTCATCCGTGAGCGGGATGGTTCTCGCCGGGTCGTACCCGTCGTCTTTCGTGATGTAATTGACCTTACGGGTTTTCCCGAGCGCGTCCTTGAAGAATCCCTTATCGCTGTAATAGGCGAAGATCGCGCCCATCGACTTGCCGACGTTGCCGTAATCGGCTGCTGGGCCCGAGTTCGGCAAAGTATGTCCGAACTTGATTTCCGTGTCGGTAAGGCCCTCAGTGTCTGACCAGCCAGCTGGGCACTTGGTGAGGTCAAGCGTGTAACCCTCGGGTCCTGTGACGGTCTTGCCGTCGGCGGACTTACCCCACTTGTTGTCCTTGATGCGCTTGACGACAGCGGCGCGTTCGGTAGCCCACAGCGCCTCCCATTCATCCATCGACTTCGGCTCAGCCGAGCGAGCGGTCGTACTGCTGCCGCTCCCAGCCGTGGTCGCCGACGTGGTGGCCGTGGTTGTCGAGGTGGTTTGGGCCGTGTTGCTTCCGCTGCTCCCACATGCCGATACAAGGAGTGCGATGACGGCCAGACCTAAACCCAAACGCGCGCGTGATTGCCTCACGGAGTTCCCCCTCTTTCGAGCCCCCGTCGAGATACAGCAGTTCTGTGCACTGTATCCGATCTTTCCTGCCGTGTCGGGCAGAAATTCCGTCCAAAGGGGCCGCCGCCCCGACGGGACTGGCGAGCAATTGGCCGCTGGATCTCTCCGCCAAACCAGCCAGGGCGGGCTGCTCCACACAGCCCATGACTGCTGACAGTTCGTCACGTATTGCGACATGTTCCCCGGCCCGGCACTCCTTGTACAGCTGCTAATTATCCCTTGCAACAAACGCCTGGTTGGTGAATTGCTGCGCAGTCGATGGTCCGACGGGTTCGCGAGGGACGGAAGTGCCCCCGGACGGTCCACCACCGCACGAGACGCTCGCATGGCTGGGTTCGCAGCTGAGATAGGTTGCTGGCTCGGAAGCGTGCTGTCGGAACGGGGGAGGAACCGTGGGAAGGCTTGATGGGAAAGTCGCAATTGTGACCGGCGGGGCGCGTGGCCAGGGCGAGGCCGAAGTCAGGCTCTTCGTGGCCGAGGGCGCCAAGGTCGTGGTCTCCGACGTGCTCGTTGACGAGGGGAAGAATCTGGCCGCGAGCCTCGGCGAGAACGCCGTGTTCCTGCGACACGATGTATCTCGTGAGGACGACTGGGAAGCTGCGGTCAATCTGGCGACAGAGCGTTACGGCAGCCTCGATGTGCTGGTCAACAATGCCGGCATCCTGCACAACGCCACCATCGCCAAGCACACCCTCGCGGATTACGAGCGCGTGGTTGCGGTGAACCAAGTGGGCGTGTTTCTCGGCATTCGTTCAGCCATCGCTCCCATGACCAGCCGCGGAGGCGGGTCCATCGTCAACATCTCGTCCGGGGCCGGGATCCGGGCGACGAAATATGGCTTCGCCTACGCGGCCACGAAATACGCCGTGACGGGAATGACTGCGGCCGCCGCGCTCGAACTGGCACGGAACAAGATCCGGGTCAACTCCATCCATCCGGGCCTGATCGACACGCCCATGGTGGCGTCGGACGACCCCAACGCCAACAACAAGCTCATCCGCGCAACGCCGTTGCGTAGGGCCGGTCAGCCGGAGGAGATCGCTCGCGTGGCGCTCTTCCTGGCGAGCGATGACTCGTCCTACATGACCGGAGCGCACGTACCCGTCGATGGAGGCGTCACGGCCTGACGCAGAGGGGCGCCCAGCCGGGCTTCAGCGCACGACGCCGAGCTGGCGCAGGGACTTGATCTGCTCCGGGCTCTTGCCCACCACGTCCCGTAGTACTTCGTCTGTGTGCTCGCCGAAGCAGGGTGCATGGCGGCGCAGGCCGGCGGGCGTCTTCGAGTAACGCGCCGGGGGACGCACCTGACGGATGCGACCGACAGCGGGATGTTCGCTCTCGACCAGCAGACCGCGGTGACGGATATGTGGGTCGTCGATCATCCCTTCGCGGGTGTTGACGGGTGCCACGGGCACGTCCGCGAGATCCATGAGCTCCACCAACTCCGCAGTGGTGAACCGCAGGGTTTCGCGCTGAATCTCGTCGTTGACGGCCGCGCCCAGACGAACCCGCCCCTGCAGGTCGGCGAAACGGGGATCCTCTGCGAGGTCGCCACGCCCAAGAGCGGTGCACATGTTCCGCCAGTGCGCCTGGGTAGCCACCGAGTACACCATCGCCCAGCCGTCCTTGGTTTGGTACAGCTTGTAGATGTCGGTGACGTTCGGCATGTCGCTGCGTGGATGCTCGAGGTAGGTGTGGTGCCACATCGACTCGGGCCACAGGAAATGCACCGCAACGTCGACCATGGCCAACTCGATGTACTGACCGCCAGCGCCGTTCGCACGAGCAACCAAAGCTGCGCAAACCGACTGTGTCACCTGCATCGATGTGACCTTGTCGCAGACCGCGGTCGCCATGAGGTTCGGCCGGCCCGCCTCGTCGGTCTGCACCGTTGGGTACGCCGCCACCGCCTGCACCACCGGATCGAACGCCGGGCGGTGCGAGTAGGGGCCATCCTCGCCGAACCCGCTCACCGAACACATGATCAATTCCGGATTGATGGCCGAGAGGACGCTCCAGCCCACCCCGAGGCGATCGAGGGCCCCCGGGCGGAAGTTCTGCACGACCACATCGGCATCACGCACGAGGTCTTTCAGCAGATCGCAGCCCGCATCCTGCTTCAGATCGACGGCAATGGCCCGCTTGTTGCGGTTCTGGGCGGCAAACATCGCACTCATCCCGGACCCTGCCACCAACGGACCGGAATCCCTCACGATGTCGGGCGCGTCTGCCCGTTCCACCAGGATCACATCGGCGCCGAGATCACCGAGCATGGCTGTCCCGAACGGTCCGGAGATCACCGCTGACAGATCAATGACCCGGATGCCTGACAACGGGCCATCACGGAAGCCCTCCCCAGATCCGTTACCCATGGCACCTCTTCCGGCTCGACTCGAAGCGACGGCGCGCTACATCGCAGGCCGGGTCAGCTTCTCAATTGCCGGTGCAGCACACCGGCCCCCTCTGCCAACCCCAAACCGTCTCGATTGGACTGTACGCCGACTCATCTATTGGCCGCTTGGGGAACTGCTGCCGCCCGCCGCCGGGAGTAGCCGGGAGTAGCGGGCGAAGGGGGGAGGCTACGCGGGCCGAGGGCCCCCGCCGAGCAGCTGAACGCCGGCCGCCAGAGCGCCCGCCAGACGGTCGAGGTCGATGTCTCGCCCGTTCTGCGCGAGGACCTCGATACCGAGGAAGGCCCCCGCCGCCAGCTCGGCGATCAGCGAGATGGGGATCAGTTGCGTGAGGGGCGATTTGCCGAGCACGGCCTCCATCTCGGTCGTGGCGTAGGTGATGGCGCTGTCGATCGCCCCGCGCACCTCCTTGGCCAAGGCCGGTGACGTACGTGCTCCGACGAACAGCTCCATCACTGCTCGCCCATCCTCCCCCTCGGCTTCGGCCCGCATGACCGCGCTCAGCCGAGCAGGCCATTGGAGGTGCGCGTTTTCTCCACCGAGACCGTCGCGGATGCGAGCAATGCCCCGGTCGGCCAGAGTCCGAGCGGTCTCGGCGAGCAGGCCATCCATCGAGCCGAAGTAATAGAAGATCGAGCCGTTGACTGTGCCCGCCTCCTGGGCGATGGCCCGCGCACTGGCGTGGGCGAAGCCATCTCGGGCCAGCACCCGCACGGCCGCGTCGACCAGACGCATGCGCAACTCGTCACCGCTCGGCGCCTGTCGGCGCGGGCCAGCCTTCGCCACACAGGGAGCGTAGCCACACCGGAAAGGTGCCGGGGCGAGCGGTTGGTCGATTGCCCTGATCATTTGCCTTGACCAATCGCCCAAACCTATTGCACCATCGATGTGGTGCAGGTGAAAATGGTCCTTCCGGCGCTCACCGAGGCGACGAGCCCGCTGTTTCGGCCGATCAAGTACTCGCTGTTCCCACCACTGGGGCTCGCCACCTTGGCCGGCTTCTTGCCCGGTGATGTGCGTGTCACGATCGAGGACGAGCACGTCGAACGCGTCCATCTCGATGACCGGCCCGACCTCGTCGTCATCCAGTCGTACATCACGTCGGCTCGGCGGTCGTACGAGATCGCCGATCACTACCGACAACGCGGTGCGCATGTCGCCATCGGAGGCCTCCATCCGACGTCGCTGCCGGACGAGGCGGCTCGGCATGCGGACACCGTCTTTCTCGGCCCGGGCGAAGACACGTGGCCGCAGTTCCTGGCGGATTTCGCTGCTGGACGGCCTGCTTCCCGCTATCGCTCAACGGTGCGAACGCTGCACGGAGTCCCTCGTATACGGCGCGACCTGATCAAACGGCACCTGTACCTGGTGCCGAACTCGATCGTCGTGTCCCGGGGCTGTCCTCACTCCTGTGACTTCTGTTACAAGGACGCGTTCTTCGAAGGCGGGCGCTCGTTCTATACGCAGACCGTCGAGGATGCGTTGGCCGAGATCGACCAATTGCCCGGGAGGCACCTCTACTTCCTCGACGATCATCTGTTCGGCAACCGGCGTTTCGCCCGGGAGCTCTTCGCAGGAATGACGGGCATGGGACGGCTGTGGCAGGCCGCGGGAACGGTGAAATCAGTCTTGCAGCCGAGCCTGCTCGAGGCAGCTGTGGAGAGCGGCCTGCGCAGCCTTTTCGTGGGATTCGAGACGATCAGCCAGGCCAACCTCGTCAATCACGGCAAGCGCCAGAACCTCGATCGCGACTACGGCGCCGCCATCCGTCGCCTCCATGACCTTGGCGTGATGGTCAACGCCAGCTTCGTGTTCGGCATGGACGACGACGACCCGACGGTCTTCGAGCGCACAGTTGAATGGGCAGTTGAGCAAGGAGTCGAGACGGCGACATTTCACATCCTCACGCCGTATCCAGGGACCGGCACCTTCCGGCGCATGGAGGAGCAGGGCCGACTCCTCCATCGAAATTGGGACCTTTACGACACCCGCCACGCGGTCTTCCAGCCCGCAAGGATGACGCCCGAACAGCTCGAGGACGGCTACTGGCGGGCGTATCGAGACTTCTACTCGTGGCGGAACATCGCCCGCGGCGCTGCGACCAAGGAGACCTGGCTGGGCCGTGGGCGCCACGTTGCCTATGCCGCCGGCTGGAAGAAGTTCGAGCGCGTATGGGACGCGGTCATTCAAGCCAAGCGGCTCGGCCGGGCGCGGCCCTTCCTCGAAGGAGTGCTGTCCGGTCTCGGCCGTTTGCGCCCGGGAACGGGCAGGCGCAGCGAGCCTGAGGGCACACCGTCTCCGATAGCGCATGGCGTGGATTCGGCGGTGACGGTCACACTCACGAGTTCGCGAGAATGACGCACAGCAAGCTCGCCACCCAGCAGGAGTGCCGGCGCCAAGCGTGTGCAGCACGCCATCGGGCGACGGCTACCCGATTCCGTGACGGCTGGCCGAGCTGCGCAACACCCGTCCCGGATAGGTGCCGGTGTGCTCGCCAGACCGCGTCAGCACCTGACCGTTCACGACGGTGGCTGCGATGCCGCGGGCCTTCTGCACCAGTCGTGCCGACCTGCCGGGCAGGTCGTAAGCGACTGCGGGCATGTCGGGACTGATCGTGTCCGGGTCGAAGATGCAGAGATCCGCGGCCAGGCCCTCACGAACCATGCCCCGGTCATGGAAGCCCCATGCGACCGCTGGCGCCAATGTCAACTTTTGAACGGCCGCCTCCAGGGTGAACGCTTGCCGCTCCCGCGTCCAGAACCCCAGTAGGTGCGTGGGGATGGAGCTGTCCAGCAACTGGCTGACGTGGGCGCCAGAGTCGGAGAACGTCGGAATGCAGCGCGGGTGGCGCATGATCTCCAACACTGCACTCGGATCACCGTTGAGGATCTGCTGGAGAAAGAACTGCTCGAAGTCCGAGTCGAGAGCAATGTCGACCATGCACTCAGCCGGGTGAACACCGCGCTGGGCCGCGAGGTCGGCAACGCTGCGGAACGGCGGCATC
>JAXDQG010000011.1:0-3097 GCA_034667945.1 Acidimicrobiia bacterium
ACCATGGCCGACTTCGTGGTGCCGACCGGCCCCGGCGGGGGCGGACAGGCGAACATGGACGCCTGGGACGGCTACCCGGCGGCCCGCCGGCGTTTGCTCCGGGCGGCAAGCTCCGCACCGGTCGCCAACCTTGTCGTACTGACCGGCGACCTCCACGCCTCGATGGTCAATGACCTGCTGCTCGACGGGCGCAATGTGGGCACCGAGTTCGTAGGGCCGGCTATTGCGTCGGGCTTCCCCGCCTCACGGGTCAACGCGTTCTCGCTCGCTCCGCTGCTGTTGCCGCACATCAGGCTGGCCGATGCCCGCTATCGGGGCTATCTCCGCTGCCAGGTCAACCCCGGACGCTGGCTGACCGAGTTCCGCTGGATCCGCTCGGTAGGCCAACCGTCGTCGGAGCTGGTCACGCCGGCCCCGCGCTACGCCCTCACTGCCGGCCGACCCGGGGCGTCCCCCGCCTGAGCGGTCTGCCACGCTGCCTGTCGCCACCTGCGGCGGCTGGCAACAGCTTTTGTAGGATGCCGCCCGAAACGGCCGGCGGACGCGACATCGGGGGAACCTCCATGGCCTATGAGATCAAGCGCTTCCCGTACGACGGCACCGTCGACGCCGACGGCCACGTGCTCGAGCCGGCCGGGCTGTGGGAGGAGTACCTCGAGGCCCGCTACCAGGACCGGGCCATGGGCATCCGGGTGGACGACGACGGCTTCGAGTATCTGCAGCTCGACGGCAAGCCTTCTCGGCGCACGGTCAAGGGCTCGCTTGGGCTGCTGGGCGGCATGGGGGAAGCGAACCTGGTCCCCTCCCCCGAGCGGCGCTACATGGACCACATGCCCTTCGGCGGCTCCGACGCCAAGGAGCGGTTGACCCTGCTCGACCAGGAGAACCTCGAGCGGACCGTGCTGTATCCCACGATCGGGCTGCTGTGGGAGTGCGAGGTTGACGATCCCGAGATCACACTGGCCTACATGCGGGCGTACAACCGCTGGATCGCCGATTTCTGTCGTGACTCCGACGGCCGGTTGGTACCGATCGCCCATCTCACGCTGCTCGATCCGGAAGGGTCCGCGGCCGAGCTCGAGCGGGCCGTCGCGGAGGGCTGCAAAGGCGGCTTCGTCTGCCCCTTCACGCACAGCCGCAAGGCTCACGGCCACGCCGACCACGACGCTCTGTTCGCCAAGGCGGTCGAGCTCGACGTCCCCCTGGCCATCCATCCGACCTTCGAGCCGACCTGGGCGGTGCCTATTCGCTTCGAGCACCTGCGGCGGGAGGCGCCCTTCTTCTACAACGTGATGGGGCGCCAGGGTATGCAGCAGGCGTTCCTGTCGTTCTGGGCCTTTGGCACCTTCGAGCGGTTCCCGACCCTGCAACTCGGCGTGCTGGAGGCGGGTTGCGGTTGGATCGGCGCATTCCTCGACCGGATGGATGCCATTTGGGACACCTCGACACGCGCCGCCATCCCGCTCTCGATGCGGCCCAGCGAGTACTTCGGTCGCCAGTGCTTCATCTCGGGCGATCCCGACGAGACGGCGGCGCCCCACATCATCGACCACGTCGGGGCGGACCGCTTCATGTGGGCCACCGACTACCCGCATCCCGACCATCCCGGCACCTGGGTGGATGCCTTGGCCGAATTCGTCAAGCCGCTTTCGGCGGAGACGAGGGCCAAGGTGCTCGGGGCGAACACCAAGCGCATCTACAAGCTGGGCTGAGGCTTCATTGCTCGGGTAAGCCGGATTGCTCGTGTAAGCCGGCCACATCGCCGTCGTTCAGCCTCGTCGCCCAGCATCGGGCAGCCCTGTTCTCACCTGGATGACGGTGGGGCGCCAAGCGCCAGAGGCGGCCGCACGCGGGGTAGCGTCGGGCGCTATGGCCGACGTGACGATCAAGGTCCGTGAGAATGGCCCGCTGCTGGTCAAAGGACCTATCGAGCTCTTCGACCACGAAGGCCGGCTCATCCGAGTGGATGGCGAGAACGTCGCGCTGTGCCGGTGCGGGTCGTCGTCCCGCAAGCCCCTCTGCGACGGCAGCCACCGCACCATCGGCTTCGACGGCGCCTGCGCGCCGGACGTCTTCGTCTGAATCGCCCGATGGACCTTAGCGATGCCCCTCCAGCGCGCGCGAGAGCGGCCCATCCGCCCAGCATTCCGCCACGCGGGTCGGGCGCAGGTCCTCGAGTGCGTCGGATTCGGCGCCTGAACCCCGACGAAGTCGCCTCCTACGACCTCGTGGCGCCGGCGATCGCCCGCCGGGCTGTGCTGATCCGGGTGCCGGTGCTACCACCCGGCGCAGTGGGATTGACGAGCGGTCGCTTCGTGCTGCTGCGTCGGGACGAGCCGGAAGACGGCAGCTCCGACCTCATCGCCCACGAGCTGGTGCATGTCCGGCAATTCGCCGAAGCAGGCCGGCTGCGCTTCGCGGCCACCTATCTGCTGGCCTACCTGCGCAACCTGGTGCGCTTTCGGAGACACCGTCTCGCATACCTGAACATCCCTGCTGAGCAGGAGGCTTACCGGATGTCACGGGAATGGCTGGCGGTTCGCCGTCAGGCGCCTCCACCCTCGCTCGCGCCCGCTTCCTCTATCTGAGCAGCCAGCTGCCGCACCGTTTCGGCCGTGTAGGTGCGGGCTAAGGTCGCCGGGAATCGAGCCCAGGGGTGAGACATGGACTTCGAGATCCCAGCAGACATCCAGAAGCTGCTCTCGGACATCGACGACTTCATCGAAGCGGAGATCAAGCCGCTGGAGCAAGAGAACGACAACATCCGGTTCTTCGATCACCGGCGAGAGTACGCCCGCACCGATTTCGAGAACGGTGGCGTCCCACGCGAGGACTGGTACGACCTGCTGAAGGAGATGCGACGCCGGGCCGACCGGGCCGGGTTCCTGCGCTGGGCCCTGCCGTCGTATCTCGGCGGTTCCGACGGCAGCAACCTCGGTATGGCCATCGTCCGGGAGCACATGGCGGCCAAGGGTCTCGGGCTGCACAACGACCTTCAGAACGAGTCCTCGATCGTCGGCAACTTCCCGACCGTGCTCATGGTCCATGCGGTGGGTAACGAAAACCAGAAGCAGTGGGCCGAGAAGATGATCACCGG
>JAXDQG010000012.1:0-2697 GCA_034667945.1 Acidimicrobiia bacterium
GAGGCGGGGGTATTCGGAGAACTCATCACCATTGGGGTAGTCCCAGTCGACAAAGCCTTCTATCTGCCAACGGGGCTGCCATATGCCGTAATCGCTGCCGAAGACCAGCCGATCTTCCCCAACCCAGAAAAGGAGTTCGCCCATGACCCTGGCGAACATTCTCGGACGGGCGTACATCAGACCGCCGACCACCACCGACAGCCCGGCGTACACATTGGGCTCTTGCACCGCGATGAAGCAGAAGTCTTCGAGGCGGGGAAGCCCCACATGCTCGACGATGAAGTTCAAGTCGGGGAACATCGTTGCGGCTACGTCGACATCACCGCAATCGAACGCGTCCTTGTCCAGGGGCCAGATCGTGGGGCCCTTGTGGACATGGATGTTCTTGACCCCGAGCTCTTGACAGCGCTCGAAGAAGCGGAACGCCTCCGGATCCTTCAGGGTCCAGCCCCGTGAGCCCTCCCGCCATTCGGCCGTGTAGAGCTTGGCTCCCTTGCATCCCCAGCGGTCGACATTCTCCTTCAGCCGTTGCAGTCCGGCGTCGCCTTCTCGAGGGTCCCAGCGCGTGTTCAGGACGAATTTGCCCGGATACTTCTCGAACAACTGCGCGTTCTTCTCGGTGGTGTTGAACCCCTCCCGATACCACTCACGGAGGTAGGTCGGCTGGAAGATGGCCACGTCGACGTAGCCCTGCTCGAAAAGGTCGTGCAGCAGCTCGTCTTCCTCGATCTTCTGGAACTTCTCCAGAGAGCGGTGCGTGTCCGCCGGTGCCAAGCCCTGGTAGGCGTGAAAGCACTGGATCCAGCCTTGGGCATAGCGCTCCGCGCCAGGAACCCAGTTGGCTGGGCTGGCATCCCAGAAATGCACGTGACCGTCAACAACGAAGTACTTCTCGCCGTCTTTCTCGTACATCGCCCCCCCCTCTAATTCCGCATGACAATCGGCCGGGGTCTCCCACCTGGCTACGCGAGACGCAGCCGCGGAGGACAAACCTCGACCAGGCACACTGTGACACAATGCACCTTGCAGCTCGATTGCACGATCGCTTGGTCGGAGCGTAGGACGAACTGTCTAGCGCGTCCACGGCGGCCGCCGACCGACCGCGGAGAAGACCAAATGCCGACCATGCCGCATGTGGACATTTCGACGTCGTACGGCATCCTCGGGCCCCTGAGCGTCGCCTCGGTGCTGCAGTCACGCGGACAACAGGCTCGGGTTCTGGGCGTGCTGCTTCTCGAGCGCGGCTCGATCGTGACGGTTTCAACTCTCGCTATGTGGGCGCTCGGAACCGACCGCAGCAGCGACACCGCTCAGGTACACGTACTGGTTGCTCGTCTGCGGAGATCGATGCGTGAGAGCTCGCTTTCCGGGGCGCTTACCTCGGTCTCGAGCGGCTATCGGTTCGAGGTCGATGACGATGACGTCGATGCGGGGCGCTTCGAACGGCTGGCGCGCGAGGCCGAGCACCGACGGGACAACGATCTGGCGGCAGCACGCCGGCTCGTCGACGAGGCGCTGGCGCTGTGGCGAGGTGACGTGCTGGCCGGGTTGGACCTGGCCGAGCACCCGGCTGCCGATCGTCTGGCGGAACGTCGCCTGGCCAGCCTCGAGTTGGGATTCGTCACCGACCTGGGTCTGGGGCGAAGGGACAGCTTGCCCGACATGCTCGATGCGGCCCGCCGCTTTCCCCACCGGGAATCCCTGGCCGTGGTCGCCATGACCGCGCTCTTCCTGGCCGGTCGGCAAACCGAGGCTCTGGCTCTTTATCAGCGCACTCGCCACTATCTGGCCGGCAGGGGGATCGAGCCCGGTTTTGCCTTGCATCAGGCGGAGTCCGCGGTGCTCCGCCACGACGTCGACGACGTCCTGCACGACATCCTCGGGATCAGGGGTTCGACGGGCGGATCTGTGCGGCCGAGGCCAACCGGCCGCGCGGTCGCCGGTGCAGGACGCCATGGCACCTACCCGCGGTCACTCCCCCGCTTTGTCAACAGTTTCGTCGGACGGCACGACCTGCTGAGGCGCACCAGCGCCGCCTCCATCGAGCCGGGCCTGGTGACGCTGGTCGGACCGGGTGGTGTCGGCAAAACCCGCCTGGTCTGCGAGGCCATCGGACGCTGGGACGAAAGCCTGGATCGTCCGGTGTGGTTCTGCGAGGTGGCCGCACTCGACGCCGGCACCGAGGTGCGGGCAGACGACGACGGGCTCGACCGGCTGGTGGCACGGGTGGTCGGCGTCCGGCTGGAACCGGGTCGCCCGGTGCAGGACGCCGTGGCCGAAAACCTGGCAGGTCGAAGAGGGACGCTCATCCTCGACAGCTGCGAGACCCAGCTGGTCCCCGCCGCTGAGCTGACGAGCCGGCTGCTGGCGTCCTGCCCCTTGCTGACCATCCTGGCCACCAGTCGCCTGCCACTCGGCGTGGCCGGCGAGGCGGTGACACCGGTCCCCCCGCTGGAAACCGGGGGTGAGGCCAGCGAGCTCTACTGCCACCGTGCCATCGACGCCGACCCCGGTTTCTTCCTGGAGGCCGACGACAACGACGCCATCGCCCGCCTGTGCGCCCGCCTCGACGGTCTTCCGTTGGCGATCGAACTGGCGGCCGCCCGTAGCCGCACGGCAGGACCCCACGAGCTGCTCGCACACCTCGACGACCTGTCGCCCGCCTATCTCCAGCAGAGC
Source organism: Acidimicrobiia bacterium (assembly GCA_034667945.1). Classification (GTDB taxonomy): domain Bacteria; phylum Actinomycetota; class Acidimicrobiia; order Acidimicrobiales; family CAIXPF01; genus JAXDQG01. The sequence goes on from JAXDQG010000012.1 coordinate 2,680, forward strand.
GAACCGTTCGCCGGAGCG
>JAXDQG010000013.1:0-5585 GCA_034667945.1 Acidimicrobiia bacterium
CAACCAGCGGAACCGGTCAGTCTCGAAGCACTCATGCGCCGGCAGCAACAGGTGTTCGCCGGCTTTCAAGCGACGAATCACAGCATCACGAACCACCGGATCACGCTCCATGGCGACATCGCCGACATTCGTGCACACCTCCGGGCCGAGCATTGGGTGGCGCCGGAACTGGCCGAACCCGGGCACAACTGTTGGCTGGTGGTTGGCTTCTACGACGACGAGGCGGTACGCACGGTCGACGGCTGGCGAATCCGCCGGGTCCGGTTGACGCCGACCTACCAAGAGAACACTCACCTTCTCGGCGTCGCTGTAGCCGAAGGCAAACGCATTCTGGGCGGCTGAAGTCATGTTGGACTATGCGGAGGCGCTCTCAAAGCTTGATGAATTCATGAACGCCTTCAATGAGGGCGATATGGCGAGGTGGGCTCGTACTTCGCCGAAGAAGTGGCGGAAAGATCAGCGCCATCCGCACGTTGTCCGCCCGGTAGCGCTGCTCGGCTGCGCTTTCTCGGGGGAGCTCGAGGCCGTTGATCTGCAGCACGGACGAGCCGATCGTTGTCGGTTCACCTGGCAGTTGATGAGAAAGGCCGGCAATGCCTCCCCACGAACGTGAAAGACTTCGCAACCCACACAAGCGTCAGCCCGAGGGGGCATCGTGGCGAAATATCTGGTCGGGGTCAAGTACACACCGGAGGCAGCGAAGGCCGTGACGCAGGAGGGTTACAGCTCTCGGCAGGCGGTGAACGAGAAGCTGTTCGAGGCCCTGGGTGGTCGCATCGAGCAGTTCCTCTGGACGGCCGGAGGCGACCTCGACCTTGTCGGTCTCGCGGAGCTGCCGGCCAGCGCAATCCCGACTCTCAAGGCGATCGTCGACGGCGCCGGCACGTTCGCCTACGCCAGGATCGTCGAGGTCTTCGACAGCGCCACCATGGACGCGGCTGCCGCTGCCGGATCCAACTACCGGCCCGTCGGCCAATAGCGGCCCGCCACCGGGTGGGCCAGAAGAGCAGATCGGCCCCGACCCCCTTTGGTAGAGGGGCCGGGGCCGATCATTTCCGTCGTCGACCGTATGGACGGTCGTGGCAGCAACTCAGACGGTCATTTGGCGGTCTGATCAGGCGCTCGGGGCTTCCGCGGCCATGGCGGCCACGATCTCGTCGAGCGCCAGCTGTCCCGGTTGGGGCGGCACGTCGACAGTCGGCAGCGTCCGCAGCAGTTTGAACGCTTCGGCTACCTGCGGCCCCCGAATGGTCGGACCATGGCACGACGCGATGGTGGTGACGCCGAGCTGCTCGATTCCCGAGCACACGGCCCCGAAGGCCGCGCCGTCAACCATGGACACCCAGGGGCTGTTCCAGGCCTGAAAGGCCGTGAAGCCCTCCGACCAGAAAGCGGAGTCCAGCTCGTCGGCGAAGAGCGTGGCCCGCTCAACCGGAGCGGCGTAGCAGTCGGACGCCCAGTAGACGCCGGTCGTCGAGTCGAACAGGCCGCGGGTGGTCGGCGAGTCGTACAGCGGGGGCCGAACCGCCAAGAGCACGCGGTCGCCGGCCTCGAACTTCTCGCCGTCGCCGACCCAACGCCAGCGGAACGGGGGGACGGCCAGACCTTCGAGGCCGAGCCGCTCGCACATGAACCAGGTCGTAATCAGCGTCGCATTCGGGCAGGCGGCCATCAGCTCGTTGACGTTGCCGACATGGTCGCCGTCGTCATGGCTGATGAACACCCAACGCACATCCTTGGGCTCGACCAAGCCGAACAGGTCGTTGAAGTACTGCTCTCGGTGCACGGGAGCCCCGCTGTCCACGACAACGGGCTCGCTGCCGCGGATCACCATGCTGTTGATGTGGACGGCCACGGGACCGTTCCCCTCGCCCCAGGTGGCCTGGATCACGAAGGTCTCAGGCGCCACCTCCACAGGCGGATGGTGGACAGGCGCAGATAGGGGGGTCGGGGCGGACAAAGCTTCTCCTGCTCTTGAGTTGTGCGCTTGTTGTATCGGCAAATAGTGCGAAAAGCAGCATCCGCTATTTGAGGTACTTGCGAGCCACCAGCGGCGTCAAACGGAGCCAAATGCTCGCTTGGACTCGACGAATAAGCAGGTAGAAGAGGGTTCTCCGGCTGCTCCACCGGGACAGATCGGGTTGAGCGAAATGCTCCAAGGTGGTGCAGCAATCGAAGAGGCGGGCCCAGCAGGCCTGGTCGGAAGCGTGTTACTGGTCGTTGAGTTGGCGCGTGACAACTGGCACACCGTCCGCGGCGAACGCGCGTTCGCAATCGGCTAGCTCAACTCGCCATGGCGGACACAGAACTGGGTTGCATGACCGCCCATTTCAGGCGGCTGATGTCGTGCGACGTGAGCAAACTCACCGATGGGGACCTGTCCTCACTCGTGCTGGACGGCGAAGCCCTTCGCCAGGTCATAGAAGCACCGCCAGGTCCGCCTGGCTCGCGCCGTGGCCGAGGCTCCGGCAGTGGCCGCACTGGCGGCCGAGTTGTCGACCGACCACCTGTCCCTCCTGGTGTCGTGTCGATCCGCGGCCACGCTGGAGGCGTATGAGCGCGACGAGGCCCTTCTGATCGACCAGGCCCGCTCATTGTCGGCGGATGGGTTCAGCCAACTGGTCTCAGCCTGGAAACAACTGGCCGATCCAGACGGCTCGCCTCGCGTCCGCAGAGATGATGCTCGAGTCGCCCGGGTTCATTTGTCGCGCACCCTTGATGGCTGGTGGGTGCTGTCGGGGCTGCTGTCTCCCGAGGACGGCCAGGCGCTGCACGCTGCGCTCGAGGCCGGCGTCGACCGGCGGCTCCGGGCCGCCCACGACGGCGACCCCTCCGGCGAGGGGCGTCCCGCCTCGTCGCTACGTGCCGAGGCGCTCGTTGACCTGGTCGCGCAAACGATGCGCCGAGAGCCGTCCGACCGCTCGGCCCCCGACCGTTACCGCATCGCCCTCCTGCTCCGGCCGTCCGATCTGCCGCTGGCCCTCTCCACTTCGCTTTGTGACTCGTCGGCTACCGGGTCGTCATCGGGGCCGGGTCAGAAGTGTTGGATGTCGGGCGTGCCACCGAGATCTGGCCAGTCGGCCTACGCCGGGCGATCACCGCCCGCGATGGCGGTTGCGTCTTCCCCGGTTGTGACCGACCGCCGTCGTGGTGCGACATCCACCATTGCACCCCGTGGTCCCAAGGCGGCCACACGTGCCTCGACAACGGCGCGCTGCTCTGCCGGGTCCACCACACGTTCATCCACCAGCACCGCTGGTTCGTTGTCATCCGCTCACCAGGGGCCAAGCCGCAGGTCTTCCGAGCCGACGGCCGACCATTTACCGTGGCAAGACACCACCCCACGTGGAAGGGGGTCCACTCCGACCCAACAGAGAAAGCACGGTCACCGCGCGTCCGCTCACTCGCGGTCACTCGTGACGGACCACCCGGCTAACTCGACACCATGGCCCCGGCCTTCAGCCGGCCGAGCCGAGCGCGAAGATGCGTTTGATGTTTTCGTCCGAGAAGGCCTCGGGCGGAGCGACGTCCGGGCCAGCGAGGAAGGTCACCAGCGTGGGAAGCGCCAGCATCGGATCCGCCTCCAAGGTCTGAAAAAATGCTCCGCGTCGAGCTCGGCCCTGCGGCGTGAAGTCGGCACGCACAGCGGTTTCCAACGTGGCAGCGATGCGCAGCCGCCGCATCCGTTCGCGGCGCTCGGTGGCGTAAGCATCGAAGGCACCGGGAGCCCAGTCATCAGTGGACAGCAGCACGTCGGCGACCATCCGCGCGTCTCGAAGTGCGATCGACAGGCCTTCGCCGATGATCGGGTCGTTCCAGCCCCCCGCGTCGCCGATGAGAACAACACCCGGGACCGCAACCTGATCAGTCCAGCTGTCGTTCATCGGATACATGGCAACAGGCCCCGCCGGGGTTGCGGCGGCAACAGCGTCGCCCAAGGGGAGGCACTTCATTCGGAACGAGTTCAGGAATTCGGTCTCCCGGTCGGGACCAGTGAAGCGAGTCCTCTGCTCGGCTGGGATCATCTGATAGAGCCGTGCAAGGCCACCAGCGCGGGGAAAGATCAAATAGTGGAGGTCATTCTCCGTGCCGAGCGCCATCGTTTGCTCGGGCAGCGCGTCGAAGCCCTCGATGAGCATGCCGCCGCCTCTGGTCAGCGGCTCCGTCTGGTGCAGGGTCAGGCCCAACTGGCGTCGAACCGACGAAGCCCTCCCATCGGCGGCGACGACCAGGCGGCACTGCAACTCGTGCTCGACGTCGTTGTACTCGTACTTCACCGTGGGAGCGGTCCCCGGCGTGACGATCACATCACCCACGCCTCGAATCAGTTCAGCACCGGCTTGCATTGCAGCTTGCGCGAGCGCCTCGCAGGCTTGTGGATGGCCAACATCCATCGCGCCGGGGGTGCCCGGGCAGAATTCCTGGAGCGGCAGCGGCATCGACTCGGCCGCCTCGGGCGGAAGGATTTCGTCATAGCCGATGGCTTGAGTGATGAACATGCCACCCGTGTTGAGGAGGGCATCGTCGACACCGAGCCTTTGCGCCTCGGTCACTCCCCACGGCTGGAGGTACTCGCCACGCACCTTGTCGCGATAGGCGGTCTGCCGTTCGAGAACGGTGACCTGTAGGCCCCGTTCCGCCGCCACCTTGGCCAGGGAACTCCCCGCAATGCCGCCGCCGATTACGACGATGTCCCTCGTTCCGTTCATGTGTGATCTCCCTAGCTGGGCTGTCTGGCCGTCGCCGAGCAGTCCTCGAGCCAATGACTGACTGGTTATACAACGTGTTCGTTTTACACAACGTGTTCGTCGCCAACTCGCTTTCGCGTCAGCCGGTCACCGACGTATTTCGGGCGCTCGGTGGTACTACGTTTCGCGTTTCCCCGGCCACAGATCGTGGGGCGCTATCGCCCACGGAGAGACACCGGCCAAAACCCGCTTTTGGCCGGATCACCAGGACTGATAGGGCTGCGGCCGCTCATGCCTACATCACCGGGCGCACTACGCCAACCGCACTGCGCCGCGAACCCGCTATGACCCTCTACCTCAGGTCGAGAGAACGTACCTTATTCATCATTGGTATTGATGAATACACAACTGCGATGCACATAGAGCTCGTCTGACACGTCGCGACTTCTAAGTACGACTATTTAACCATACGACACGCATAATCCAAGCTCTTGGCCATTTCTTAGGACCATGATCTCGGGTCGACGCCTGCCCAATGGTCGTAAGACTTCGACCTAATTGATGAAAGCAAGGCGTGTCGGTGGGCGCGTTGGGAGATAGACCCAACCGCGATGCGCCGTGGACAGGAGCCGTAAGTGTGGGGTAGACGAGTACTCGATGGACGCGCGGGCGGACGACGCAGATTAACGAAGCGTCGTGTGATTGCTGCCGGTTGCGCAGTCTCATTGCTTTCGGGAGTTTCGGTCTTGAGCGGCTCGCTGCCGGCTCAGGCACTGGCACCCGTGGGCCAAGGATTTACCGTAACTCCGGACGATCTGGCATTCATTCTGAGCCAGATCAAGATCGCCGAGCACCATTCCGCGCACATCGCGGATGATCCTCTGCATCCCTGCGCAT
>JAXDQG010000014.1:0-6668 GCA_034667945.1 Acidimicrobiia bacterium
GAATCGACGTCGAATCGCTGCCAACGGTCGAAAATCTCGTATGCGGATGGGTGCTCAAGAAATTTTCTTGATGAAGTGGCCGGAGAGGCAAATTAATCGAGCTCGCCCAGCATGCCCGCGAGCTTCGTGACCGTTCGCCAGTTCCGCGCCGTCCCCGCCAGCCCGCGCGCCCGCCCGAGATCCGCCGCCAATTTGCTCCGGCCCAGCCCATTCGGCATGTGCATATAGACCTCGCGCCCCGCCAGTTCGGCTTCGTCCGGTGCGTACGACGGCAGATCGAGCTTTGCGAATGCCGCGCCAGCCTCCTTTTCGACGCCGGCCAGCAGGAACACCACATGGCAGTGCGCAGCGTCGACCCCGCGCTGCAGAAACGGATTGTCGGCGATGCAGCGGTCGAGCTCATCCCGGGTGCGAACGGCCACCTCGCCGTGCATCCCCGTCTCCTCGGCGATCTGCCTCTGCAGAAGCTCCGCCACCTTGCCCATCTCGGTCTCCGCCGTGACGAAGACCATGTTGCCGCTCTGGATGTAGGTGCGCACCTCTTCGAACCCGCAGGTCTGGGCCATGCGGCGCAGGTCGGCCATGGGCAGCTTGGCGCGGCCGCCCACGTTGATGCCCCTCAGCAGCGCCACTGCCGCAGGCATGTTCGCCGGCGACCTCAGCCTGCAGGTGTGTTGGCCGCGAGAAAGCTCTCCACGGCCTGCTTTGCCTCCGCATGATCCTCCGGCTGTTTCCAGCGCTCGACCAGCGTGGCATTCGGAGCCAGCGACACCAGGTCCCGCGAGCTCGATTCCGGGTGATAGAGGTCATTCCCCAGCAGCACGAGCAGCGGTGTGGCGCAGCGCGACACGAAGTCCTTCGAGACGGTGAAGAGGAAGTCGTCGCTGGCGTACATCGATTGCTTGAACTGCTCCAAACCGTCCTCGTCGACTTCGGGATGGCTCGCCAGCAGCTCCTTGGCCCAGCTGTCGAACATCTCGTAAAAGGCCTCCCGATTGTTGTCCAGGCCGATCGTCTGGAAGATCACAGCCGACGCCACGCGCTCCGGTGCCGCCCGGATCAGATTCATGATGTACGAGCCGCCAATGCACATGCCGGCCACGTGGAAGCGGTCAACCCCGAGGTGGTCGAGCAGGGCCAGCTGGTCAGACGTGTAGGTATCCCAGCCGTCCGTCGGTCGGAGAGGCGCCGTCGAGCGGCCGGCGTTGCGCTGGTCCATGGCGATGACGCGATAGTTCGGCGACAGCTGCTCAATGGGGTTCCAGGGTGTGCCCTGCCAGTACGACAGCGCCGAGCGCATCCCGCCGGGCGCGATCAGCAGAATGGGAAAGCCCTGCCCTTGTTCCTCGTAGTAGAGGTGGACGTCGCCATGGTCGAAGGTGGGCACGCCGGTCTCCTCCGGGTCGTCGACTGAAGTGCCAGTTCAGCACAGCACGGCCGCAGTCGGCTTTTGGCTGCGGCCGCGACCGGCGGGGTACACGTCTCGTAGGACCGCGCGCTGCCGCTCCATCGGGGAGGCCAGAGGTGTCCCACCAGCTCTTTCGTGACCGCGGCGACGCAGGCCGGGCGCTGACCGGGCTGCTCGCCCACTATGAGAGCCGCCCGGACGTGGTCGTCGTGGGGCTGCCGCCCGGAGGCATGTCCGTCGCGTACGAGCTGGCCACCACGCTGAGCGTGCCGTTGGACGTGGCGGTGGTGCGCAAGCTGCCCGTTCCCGGGGATGATCGGCTGTCGCTCGGCGCCATCTGCAGCGGCGGCGTTGTCGTACTCGACGATGACCTGGTGCGGGGATTTGGTCTCGAAGCTGATCACATCGAGCGGATCGTCCAGACCGAAGGGCGCCTGCTCGGGGCCGAGGAGTCCGCCCTGCGCCACCTTCGCCCGCCCCTGCCCGTCGAGCAGCGGGATGTCATCGTCGTCGACGACGGCCTGTCGACCGGCACGGCGCTGCGGGCCACCCTGGTCGCCATGCGAAGACGCCACCCGAGGTCGGTAGTGGTCGCACTGCCGATCGCCTCGGCCTCGGCCCGCCAAGAGCTGGCCATCATCGCCGACGAGGTGGTCTGCGCGATCACCCCCGACACCGTCTCCGTCAGCGAGGACGTCTACGCGAGCGGCGGTCTGCCGAGCACTCAGGATGTCGCCGAGATGTTGCAGGCGGCCGCCGAGAGCCTGAAGCGTCAAGCCGGGGCCCGACCTCACCGACCGGCCGATGTCATACGGGCAGACGCCATCCGCCTCCACCGCGAATCGCCCAGCGACGAGGTCTTGTTGGACCTGGTTGGCGACGCCCGCGTGGTGATGCTCGGCACGGCCTCGCACGGCACGCACGACTTCAGCGTGGGGAGGGCCGACATGACCCAGCGGCTCATCGAGCAGCGGGGTTTTGGTGCGGTGGTCGTGGAAGGCGACTGGCCCGATGCCTACCGGGTGAACCGCTATGTCCGTGGTCGAAGCTCGCCCTCCTCCGGGGATGCCACGGCAGAGGAGGCGCTGCAGAACTTCCAGGCGTTCCCGAGCTGGAGGTGGCGCAACGCCGTCGTCCTGGATTTCGTCGGCTGGCTCCGAGAGCACAACGACCGGATCGGCGGGGACGACGAGCCCGCCAAGGCAGGCTTCTACGGCCTCGACCTGTACAGCCTTCACCGGTCGATCCAGGAGGTGATCGCCTATCTGGCCAGCATCGACCCGGCCGCCGCCGAGCGGGCGCGTCAGAGGTACTCGTGCTTCGAGCAGCAAGGAGGCGACGACGGCCGGGCCTACGGATTCGCGGCCGCGTTCGGTGCCGGCGAGTCGTGCGAGACCCAAGTGGTGGATCAGCTGGTGGAGCTGAAGCGCATTGCCGACGAATACGCCTCCCGTCACGGACTGCTGGCCGAGGACGAGGCCTTCTATGCCGAGCAGAACGCGCACCTCGTGGTCGATGCCGAGGCGTTCTACCGGACGATGTTCCGGGGACGGGTGTCCTCGTGGAACCTACGTGAGCAGCACATGGCCGACACGCTCGACGCGCTGCTGCGCCATCTCGGCCGTCGGCGCGGTGAGCCGGCCCGAATCGTGGTGTGGACCCACAACTCCCATGCCGGGGACGCTCGCGCCACCGAGACGGGATTGCGGGGAGAGCTCAGCCTCGGACAACTCGTGCGCCAGCGACATCCCGGGGCCAGCTGGTCGGTCGCGTTCACCACGTACACGGGGACCGTTACCGCCGCGAGCGACTGGGGGGCGCCGGTAGATCGCAAGCACGTTCGGCCGGCGCTTCCCGGCAGCGTCGAGCAGGTCCTTCACGAAACGGCCCTCGCCCGGCTGCTGCTGCCGTTCGCAACGGCACCACGGTCCGCCGACGTCCTGCGGGAAACACGACTGGAACGATCCATCGGCGTGATCTATCGGCCCCGGACGGAGCGAGAGAGCCACTACTTCCGAGCGCGGGTGGCCGATCAGTTCGACGCGCTCATCCACCTCGACGAGACCCGCGCGGTGGAGCCGCTCGAGCGAACGAGCCGCTGGGAAGGGGCTGAGGTGCCGGAGACGTACCCCACCGAGGTCTGACTGGTTGGCAGTTGGCCATCGGGGTCTGGCCGCCTACCGAGCTGCTCCGACACCCCGACCGGATCGCCGCCCGGAGCCGTGGGTAGAACCGGTTCGGTGAGTCGGATTGTCGAGCCGGGCGAGATTCTCTTCTTCTACCGGCCGCGTGTCGGGGTCGACGAGGTGCACAGCTTGGACGAGGTTCAGCGCTTCTTCTTCGTGCTCGAGCCCGAGCGGGTCCAGCGATATCGGCGGCTGATCGTCGGGCGGAAGCGACTCCCCGATCCGCGGCGACACGAGCGAACGTGGGCCTTCGTGGCCGAGGTGGCGGACTGCCCCGAGGCGCTTCACGACGAGCTGGTGCGAAAGGCGTATGAAACCCGCACAAGGGGTGTGCGAATCCAACCCGAGGCCCGCGCGGTCGGCGAAGGCCGCTACGCCATCGTCGAGCACAACGGTCACAGCCACTTGGCGTATGTGCTGGTTCTGCCACCCACGCCGGGAGAGGCGCAGGAAACGTTCGGCATTCGCCGTGAGGCCTCCTACATCACCGCGGTACGCAACCCGACCAGCGAAACGCCGCCGGGCACGGGCTTGCCTACGAGAGAGCGGCCAGCCTTTCCATCAGAGTTGATGGAGCGATTCGGCGGCCGGCGCTTCGTCACGCTGGACGATCCCCGCTTCCTCGATCACGAGGGTGCAGAGATCATCCTCATCGGGGACGCGGTCGAAGGGGCGGACGATCTGGGTATCGACATCGAGCTGCAGCAGTTCGAGTTCGATCCGACGGAGATCCTCCGCAAGCTCCGGCTGCCACCCGGCCAGGTCCGGACCGATCCGCTGGAGCGGGGCGACCTCCTCTGAACGACATTCGTCACGCGTGGGTGGCAGCGAGCGCCCGGAGGCCGTAAATTTCCGACCAAGTCAGTCGGCAATAGCGGCAGCGAGGGAACACGGCGATGGCGCTCCGGCGTTGCGTCCAGCACATGCCCTGGCACGGCTCCGGCATTGCGGAGGACGCATGACGACGAGACCCCGGCAACTTCATCTCGGCGTGGCCATCGATGGCCTTGGCCACCATCCCGCTGCGTGGCGTCGAGCCGGCACCGATCCCAGCCGGGTCTCCACGGCCGAGCCTTTCGTCGCCCACGCTCAGCTCGCCGAACGCGGCATGCTCGACTTCGTCACGCTCGACGACTCGTTCGTGCAGTCTGACCGGGGCGAACGGACCGACCGGATACCCATCCGCCTCGATGTCCTGCTCACCCTGGCTCGAGTGGCCCCCCACACTTCCTCCATCGGCCTGATCCCGACGATCGACACGACCCACACCGAGCCGTTCAACGTCTCGAAGAACGTGGCCACCGTCGACTGGGTCAGCAGGGGGCGCGCCGGTTGGCGTCCCGCCGTGGCAACGACCGATGACGACTACCTGCTTTTCGGCCGTAGACAACCCGCAGCCCTCGACGAGCTCTACGAGGAAGCGGCCGCCGCAGTCGACGTCGTGGCCCGGTTGTGGGACAGCTGGGAAGACGACGCCATCATCCGGGACAAGCCGACCGGTCGCTACGTCGATCGCGACAAGCTCCATTACGTCGACTTCGACAGTCGCTTCTTCAGTGTGCGCGGTCCCTCCATCACCCCGCGTCCTCCGCAGGGCCAGCCACTCGTGATGGTCCATGCCGACACCCCGCCGGCCACGGCCCTGGCCGCCAGCGCAGCCGACATTGTGAGCATTGACGCAGCCGACGCTGATGCCGCTGGCCAAAAGCGAGAAGACGTTCGCAGCCGAGCCGCCGCTCTCGGCCGGAATCCGGACAACGTGTTCGTCATGGCCGGCATCGACGTGCTTCTCGGGTCCACGGATCGTGAAGCGAACGAGGACGCCGCCCGCCTCGAAGCGCTCGACCGCTGGGACACCCGCCCTGACCGGCCTCGGTTCATCGGCACTGCCGACCCGCTGACCGAACTGCTGGGATCGTGGTTCAACGAGGGCGCCGTCGATGGGTTCGTCCTCTTCCCGGCTCGCCTGCCTGCCGACCTCCACCTGCTCGTCGACGCGGTGGTGCCCGGCCTGCAGCGAGCCGACCTCTTCCGCCGGTCCTATGCAGACTCGACCCTGCGAGACCATTTCGGTCTGGCCCGTCCGTCCAACCGCTACGCCGGGATTCGCTGAACGCGCCCCCAGCTCTGCCACGAGGAACGTCCCATGGCCCAGAAGCTCAAGCAGATCCATCTGGCGGCCCACTTCCCGGGCGTGAACAACACCACCGTTTGGAGCGATCCGACGTCAGGCAGTCAGATCGACTTCAGATCGTTCGTGCACCTGGCCCAGACCGCCGAGCGCGGCAAGTTCGACTTCTTCTTCCTGGCGGAAGGGCTGCGGCTGCGGGAGCACCGAGGGAAGATCTTCGATCTCGACGTGGTCGGCCGGCCCGACTCAATGACCGTGCTGGCGGCCCTGGCTGCCGTGACCGACCGCATCGGCCTGGCTGCCACCCTGAATACCACGTTCAACGAGCCCTATGAGCTCGCCCGCCAGTTCGCCTCGCTCGATCACCTCAGCGGAGGCCGGGCCGCCTGGAACGCGGTGACGTCACCCGACGCCTTCACGGGCGAGAACTTCCGCCGTGGCGGCTTCCTCGAGCGCGACGACCGCTACGAACGTGCGGCCGAGCTGATCGCCGCCACCCGCGCGCTGTGGGACAGCTGGCGAGACGACGCGCTGGTGGCCGACCGGTCAACGGGCGTCTTCTTCCGTCACGGTGCCGGCGCCTTCCGACATGAGGGCCCCGAGTTCTCCATCAGCGGGCGTTTCAACGTGCCCCGCAGCCCCCAGGGCCATCCCATCCAGATCCAGGCCGGCGATTCCGACGGCGGACGCGAGCTCGCCGCCCGCTACGCCGATGTCATCTTCAGTCGTCACGCCGGCTACGAGGACGGGCGGGCGTTCTACGCAGACGTGAAGGGTCGACTGGCGCGCTGGGGTCGGCGGCCCGAAGACCTGAAGATCCTGCCGGCGGCCACCGTGGTGCTCGGCGACACCGATGAGGAGGCCGAGGAGCGAGCCCAGGCCGTTCGCCTGCAGCAGGTGAGCCCGCAGGGAGCCATCGCCTTTCTCGAGCAGGTGTGGGGGC
>JAXDQG010000015.1:0-7181 GCA_034667945.1 Acidimicrobiia bacterium
TGGGTTGTCCTGCGGATGAGCAGACACGTGGATGAACAGCTCACACCACTCTTGCCGGCGGCGGCCGCAGTGCACTCGACGCAGGATCTCGAGGCGGCGTCGGCGGTATTGAGCGACTCGTATGCCGAGCTGACCCTGCGGGCATCACCGGCGGCGGAGTCCTTCAGCATGCGTCTCCAGTGCGTCGACCTCCCCGACATGCAACTCGCCGTCCTGGACCTTTCGAACGCCTGGGCCCGGACGGTGCCTTACCCCGCCTACACGGTGTGCTTCCCAATCCGGGGCCGAGTACGGGCCTCAGCAGGTCCGAGCTGTTCGGTGATCACGGCTGGGCAAGGGGTGGTGGTGTGTCCTCGCAGCGGTGAAGTGGAGTCCGAGTACCCGAGCAACGACTGCCGAGTGTTCACCGTCACCGTCGAACGCGACGCGCTCCAGCGGGAGCTCGAGACCATGTTGGGCAGGCCGCTCGGCTCGACCATTCGATTCGAATTCACGCTCGACGTCTCTCGCTGCGGCAGCCTGCGCCGCTCACTGGCTCTTGTGGCTGGAGAGCTGAATGACCCGTCGGGGATGTTCGGCCATGCCGCCATGGCCCGCCGATTGAGCCGGGTACTCATGTCCGGCCTGCTGCTTGGTCAGCGACACGACTCGTCAGACGAGCTGCGGCTGCCGGCCGGCTTCGAGGGACCCCACGCCATCCGGCTTGCCATGGCCGCCATCGACGAACGCCCGACCGAAATGGTGACGGTGACCGACGTGGCCAGAGCCGCCAACCTCAGCGTCCGCGCTCTCGAGGAGGGCTTCCGGCGCCATGTCGGCACAACGCCGATGGCTTACGTGCGCGGTGTCCGCATGGCCGGGGCCCACACGGAGCTCCTCGAAGCCGAGCCTGAGTCGACCACCGCGATGATCGTCGCCCAACGCTGGGGCTTCATGCACTACGGCCGCTTCGCCGCACAGTACCGGCAACGCTTCGGCTGCCTACCAGGCGAGACCCTGCGGGGCGTCAGTACAAACCTGAAGGGGCGGCGCGCAGCTCGCGGCGTGTGACTGCCGCGAACGGGCTGCAGCCCCCGGGGCGCCGGCGGATTCCGCCTGACGTCCTCGCAGGCCACAGCCGGCGCCTGGCCCGGAATCAGCTCGCGCTGGACGACACGCCAGCATGCTCCCTGGAGAGCTCGAAACCGTCGTAGCCGCGGGAGGCGACCTCGTTCAGCTTCGCCCGGTACGCCACAAGCCCTCCGACATAGAGCATGAATCGGTCGGCCTTGCCGGGGATGTTGGCTCCACGGAACCACGCTGTGTCGGCCACGAGGAACGGGACGGCACTCTCCAGCACATGCGTCGTCCAGGCCTCCTCCGCGAGCTCGCTCGGCGCAGCTCGCACGTAAGCGCTCTCGGCCAGATGCTTCACCAGGTCGGTCACGAACTCCACTTGGATCTCTGTGCCGCGGGGGACATTGGCAAAGGGAAAGTGGGGACCGCCCACAAAGAAGAAATTCGGGAAGCGCGGGGTGGAGACGCCGAGGTAGGTCCGGGGTCCGTCCGCCCAGAACTCCCCCAGCCGCTCCCCGTCCGTGCCGACCACACCCATGCGGGTGAGCGCCCCGGTGACGGCATCGAAGCCGGTGGCCCAGATGATGATGTCGAACGGCTGCTCGCCTTCGGCGGTGACGATGCCGGTCTCGGTGATACGCAGGATCGGCGTCTCGTGAAGGTCGACCAGCGACACATTCGGCTGGTTGTAGGCCTCGTAGTAGCCGGTCTCCATCGGTGGCCGCTTCATCCCGTAGCCGTGGTCCTTGGGGATGAGCTTCTCCGCGGTTACCGGGTTGTTGACCCGGGCGCGGATCTTGTCAGCCAAGAACTCACAGAACTCGGCGTTCGCCCTGCGGTCTACGAGGATGTCGTTGTAGTTGCTGAACAGCTTGGCGAACCCGCGCTTGTTCCACAGCTGTTCGTAGAACTCCAAGCGCTGCTCTTTCGAGTCCTCGAACGTGCCCTTCGTTCCGTCCGGGTGTGCGAACCCGGCAAAGGTCGAGCGGACCAGTTCCTGGATCTGGTCGTAACTGGCCTTGATCTCCGCCTGCTCCTCAGCCGTGATCGGGCCATTGTTCAACGGCGCGCACCAGTTGGGCGTCCGTTGGTAGACGGTGATCGACGCGACCTGGGGCGCGATGGCAGGCAGCAACTGCACCGCGCTCGCACCAGTACCGATCATGGCCACCCGCTTACCCTTGAAGTCGACTGGTACCTTCGGCCACAGCCCAGTGTGATAGCTCTCTCCGCGGAACTCGTCCCGGCCGGGGATATCGGGGAAGAACGGAGCCGAGAGCAGACCGGTAGCGGCAATCACGAAGCGCGCCGTGGTGGTGGCGCCGTCGCTCGTCCGCAAGGTCCAGATGTTGGCCTCATCGTCAAAGACCGCCGCTTCCACGCGCGCGCTGAACTGGAAGTCGTCCCGTAAGCCGAACTTGTCGACGACGAAGTTCAGGTAGCGCTCGGTCTCCGGCTGCGCGGCGAAATGCTCGGACCAATCCCACTCAGCCAGCAACTCCTTCGAGAAGAAGTAGCCGTACGAATAACTCTCGGAGTCGAAGCGGGCGAGTGGGTACCGGTTCCAGTACCACGTGCCTCCGACGCCCGTTCCCGCCTCGAGCACCCGGACCGAAAGTCCACTGCCCTTGAGGTTGTACAGCTGGTGGATCCCGGCGATGCCTGCGCCGATGATCACCACGTCGTAGTCGGCCGGGCCAGCCGTGGGGCTGCCCGTCGATGCGACCTCCGTCGTTGCCATGTCGTAGATCCCCCTTCTTTACGTCCTGAGGGCTGCCCATCGGCAGCGAGCCCGACTCAGCCGAGCGAGTGGGCGAAGCCGCTCACGTCGCGGATCGAGGCCGCGTGCACCTCCGGCATCGCCGCGGCAAAGAACACGTCGCCTCCGTGGCATGTCCCCAGCACCATTCGGCCGACGGCGCTCACCCCGGCGTCCCGCAGGCGTCGGTAGTACTCGATGCCTTCGTCGCGCAGCGGATCGAGTTCGTTCACCGAGATCACGTGCGGTGGCATGCCCTGAAGGTCGGCATCGGCGGACCGCGCCGGCCAGCACGTCGGGTCGTCGATGTTCCTCCCACCGGGGTCGTAGACCTCGGTCATCACCGGGAACATGTCCCGGGAGATGAACAGGCCGTCGTTCTCGACCAAGCTCTGGAGGCGTGTCTGCGGGTCCACCCAGTCGCGGCCCCCGATGTAGGGGCATTGGGCGTAGACGCCGGCTATCACGTCGAGCCAGCCCTCGCGCTTGGCCAGGTGCGTGAGAGCCAGGCACAGGTTGCCACCGCCCGACTCGCCGGACAGGACGATGTGCGACGCGCCTAGCTCGCCGAGATGGTCGTGGACCCAGCGGAGCCCGGTCGCGCAGTCCTGCAGTCCGGTCGGGTACGGGTGGGGCCCGAGCTTTCCGGCCGCGTTGCGGAACTCGACACCCACCACCACGAGACCGGTCGAGGCGAGCTCGTCACGCCAGCGCTGGTAGCACGGTCCGGCCGCTTCGATCAGCACCATGCCACCGCCATGGACGTGGTAGATGCACGGCAGCGTGCTGCCCGCACCAGCAGGGCGGTGGACGTACAGCTTGATCTCGTGACCGTCGCGAGCCGTGACGGTCATGGTTTCCGACGTCACACCCTCCACAGGCGGCAGCCCGTCGACCAAGGCAGCGAAGACCGCCTCGAAGCCCGCCTCGGTCGTATCCGCCCACGTCCGCAACTCGTGGGGAGCAGCGTCGGCCGACACGGCAAGAGGTTCCGGTGCTCCGTCGAGACCGAACACCGCCAGGGCGGCCACCATGCGGGGATCGGCCCGTGGATCGGTCTTCAGGGTCAGGGACGGGTCGCCCAGCCGTCCCGGTGCCGTCAGCCCCGAGACGACACCAGTCGTCGCACCGGTCACCATCGCAAAGCTCCGTCCCCCCACATCGTGGGCTCAGAGGTGGTAACGACTTGCCCGGGCCGCTCGCGCTCCCCCACAGCCGCCTCGGTGCCGGCGAACTTACGAGGAGCAGCGCGCGGTGAACAGCCGCAATCCGCTGAGATTCATCCACTTCTCGCCGATGTGGCGGCACTCGAGGAACCGATCCGGAGCACTCCTCCCCGCTCCACGTGCCCGTCCCCGGGGCCCGCGTGGGCCGGGCACGAGACCAGCGGTCAGCAGGCGTAATCGTTGTCCATGCCGACGCTCACGTACTGGACGTAGCGGACCACGCCGCCGGTGAAACTGCGGTTGCAACCGCCCGGCGCCGTTTTGGCCGTGAACCCGGCGACCCAATTCGGAGTGGCCGCGAATGGCTGATTGACCGATGACGACGGGCTGGCCGCGCCGGTGATTGTCGCCCATTGGCCGGCGGCGGAATAGATGCCCACGGGTTGGCCGGGGGCGAGCAACGTCAGCCTTTCGATATAGCCCTGCAGCGCGGCGACGTTGCTAGTCAGATCTCGGCTGTTCCAGCTGTTGGCAGTCTCGACATCGAGCCACCACGGAGTCTTGCCCGGTGCACCCGCGGGCAGTGCGGCGGCCGCGGTCGCGAACGCATCACCCGCAGCGTTCCAGCCGTAGTCGTAGGCACATCCGGTGCTCCACGTGCCATCGCATGCCTTCGGCGTCTGCTGACCGGTGGGCCAGTGAGACGACAAGGCAGGCCCAGGGTTGGCAGTGTTGATGTAGAGCGACGCCTTCGAACCCTTGGCGCCGGAGCTTCTCGCCGCCCATTCGTACTGCGTTGCCAAGCACGGATTGGGCGAATACGGCAGGCCGCCGTTCACCCCCACGATGGCGAACGCGCCTGGTGTCGGCAGGCGTCCGCCACATTGCGGGTAGGAGACGTCATAGCCGGTGGTCGGCACGGCCGGCGCCGCGCCCGCATGACCCACCAAGGCCAGCACCAGCGTGACTCCGAGGATGGCTCCGCCGAGGACACCTCTGAGCGTCAAGAACATCACCTCCGGACAAGGTGACGACACCCTATCGGCGCCTCTCGGGGTCCAGACGCGGCCGCTTTCCCTGGCAGCGCCCGCCTCCACGCACCTCTATTCCTTGCGGACGGTCGCGGGTATTCCTTGCGGACGGTCGCTGGGGGCAGCGCTTACAGCGAGGTCTTGACCGCCTCGATGAGGTTCAGCACGCGGGGATCACCGGCGAGATTCGACTGCATCTGGTTCATGACATAGCCGAAGCCGACGCCCGTGTCGGGGTCGGCGAAGCCAAGGGACCCGCCCGCGCCGGGGTGACCGAAGCTGCGGGGTGACAGCATCCCGACGAAGGGGCCGTCCACCATGAAGCCGAGCCCGAAGCGGGTCTCTGCCTGCAGGCACTGGTCGATGCCCTGAGTCTGCAGCGTCGCGGCCGCGGCGATCTGGCTGTCGGAGAGCAGCCGCACACCATCCACCGGGGTGACGCACGCGGCGTACATCCTGGCCAGCGAGCGGGCGTCGGTGATGCCATTGGCTGCAGGGATCTCGGCGGCATGGAACTCCGGCGTGTTCCAGGGCATGTAGTCGGCGCTCATCCACGGGATGGCGTTGTTCACCGTCAATGCCCGGTAGCCCATGGTGCCCGGGCCCATGACGGTCAGCATCAGCTCCAGCAGGGCCGGGTCGGTAGGTGGTGTCGAGGGGATCAGCGTGGACACCCGGGGTTCCTCCTCCGGCGGCAGACCGATCCAGAAGTCGAGACCCAGCGGCCCGGCGACCTCCTCCGCGAAGTACCGTCCGAGCGGCCGCCCGTCGATGCGCTGGACCAGCTCCCCCACCAACCAGCCGTACGTGAGCGCGTGATACCCGTGAGCACTCCCCGGCTCCCACAATGGCGCCTGGTTCTCGAGCGCCTGCAAGACCGGGCGCTGGGCAAGCACGTCCGCGACGGTGAGCGTGTCCTCGCAGAAGGGAAGGCCGACCTGATGCGTCAACACGTAGCGGACGGGCACGTCCTGCTTCCCGGCCGCCGCGAACTCCGGCCAGTACTGCGCCACGGGGGCGTCGAGATCGAGTCGGCCCTCTTCCACCAGTCGGTTGGCACACACGGCAGTGGCGCCTTTCGTGGTCGAGAAGACCAACTGCAACGTGCCCTGTGACCATGGCCGTCCGCTCGTGGCGTCGGCCGATCCGCCCCAAAGGTCCACGACCGGCCGGCCGCCGACGTACAACGCGAAGGCACCGCCGACCTCCCCATGAAGGCCGAAGTTCTGAGCGAAGGCGTCGGCCACTTTGCCGAAGCCATGGTCTGCGAATCCCCCGATGTCGGTCATCCGGCTCACCCTACAAATCAAGGCAGATATCGGGATGGGTCCGCATTCTGCAATTCCTGACCTTGTACGTCACCTATTGCGAACGTAGGGTGGCTGCAGCCACCTGCGGACAGGAGGCAGGGTTGCGCTTCCTCACGCTGACGTTCCAACCTCCTATTGGGCCACGACGCGTCGCAGCACAGATCCGCGGCCGGCTGAGCATGTACCTCGACGGTCCGCAACCAATGGCGTGTCCTCCGGAGGACGCATGACCACCTCTATCCACCTCGCAATCGCATTGGAAGGCGCCGGCTTCCACCCCGCCGCCTGGCGTGATGCCAGCGCCCGCCCTGACGAACTGTTCCGCGGCAGCTACTGGGCTGATCTCGCTCGCACCGCCGAGCGCGGCCTGGTCGACTTCCTGACCATCGAGGACGCGTTCGGCCTCCAGTCGTCACGTTGGAGTAGCGTCGACGACCGCACCGACCAGCTTCGCGGCCGCCTCGAAGCGCTCGCCATCGCCGCCTTCGTCGCTCCGGTCACGAAGCACATCGGCATCGTCCCGACGGTCGTGCCCACCCATACCGAGCCGTTCCACATCGCCTCGGGCATCTCGACGCTCGATTACGTCAGCCGGGGTCGGGCGGGTTGGCGGCCGCAGGTGTCGACCCGGGCAGCCGAGGCGGGCCATGTCGGTCGGCGCCGGTTTCCCGAGCTCTCGCCGCGTGAGCGCGGCGACCCGGCCGTCGCCGCATTCGTGCGCGACCTCTTCGACGAGGCCGCCGACGCAGTCGAGGTCGTGCGGAGGCTATGGGACTCCTGGGAGGACGACGCCGAGATCCGGGACGTGGCCACCGGCCGGTTCATCGACCGCGACAAGCTCCACTACGTGGACTTCCAG
>JAXDQG010000016.1:0-9400 GCA_034667945.1 Acidimicrobiia bacterium
AGCCCGCCCTCGGCCAGGTAGCGGAAAGGCTCCTGGCGCAGGATCATCCGGCGGCCGTCGGCCGACAGGGTCGCGGAGACCAGCGGGTAGCCGCCCTGGAAGATCCAGCTGTCGGCCATGGCGCGCACCGGCTGACCGGTCTCGGTCTCTATGGCATCCCACAGGTCGTTGGTCTCGGTGTTCCCGTAGGCGTGCTCTTCCAGGTAGCGCCGCACACCAGAGCGGAAACGGTCTTCCCCGAGGTACTGCTCGATCATGCGCAGCACCGCGGCGCCCTTCTCGTAGGTGAGGATGTCGAACATGCCCTCGGCGTCGGCCGGGCTCACGACCTCGAACTCGATCGGGCGGGTCGACGCCAGCGAGTCGGTGTCGAAGGCCATCGTCCGAGACAGACCGAAGTCGACCCAGCGCCGCCATTCGGGCCGGAAGGCGTCGGTGCACTTCATCTCCATGAAGGTGGCGAAGGCCTCATTGAGCCAGAGCCCGTTCCACCACTTCATGGTCACCAGGTCGCCGAACCACATGTGGGCCAGCTCGTGGAAGACCACGTCGGCCACCCGCTGCAGCTCGGGCTGGGTGGTGCTGCGGGGATCGATCAGCAGCAGCACTTCACGGAACGTGATGCAGCCCAGGTTTTCCATGGCCCCAAAGGCGAAGTCGGGTACCGCCACCAGATCGACCTTGTCGCCCGGATAGGGGATGCCGTAGTAATCGGCGAAGTACTCGAGCCCGAAACGACCCGCCTCCAGGCCGAAATCGGTGAGATGGCCCTGGCCTATGGGATGCACGACCCGGAGCGGCACACCCCGCACGTCCACGGCGTCGGTGGCCTCGAACGGCCCCACGACGAAGGCCACCAGGTAGGTGGACATCACCATGGTGTCGGCGAAACGGAAGCGCACCCGGCCGTCGGACAGCTGCTCCCGTTGGATCTCCCGGGCGTTGGAGATGGCAAGCTGCCCCGCCGGAACGGTGAGCGTCACCCCGAAGGTGGCCTTGAACGCCGGTTCGTCCCACGACGGGAAGGCCCGTCGGGCGTGCGTCGCCTCGAACTGGGTGGATGCTGCCACCCGGGGTTGGCCCTCGTGGTCGGTGTAGGTGGTGCGGTAGAAGCCGCGGAGCTTGTCGTTCAGCACACCGCCGAAATCAATTCGGACCACTGCTCGGCCAGCGTGCAGCGTCTCTGGCAGTGCCAGGTGAACCCGCTCGGTCTCATCGTCGAGCCGTACGTCGGCGGCAAGACGCCGGCCGTCGGCTGTCTCCACCCAGGCGTCGCCGAGATCGAGCTCGGCCGCGTTCAGGACGATCTCGTCGACGTCCTGGGACACCTCGACCCGGGCGGCCATCCGGCCGGTGAACGCGGCACCCTCGAGGTCAACCTCGATATCCAGGTCGTAGTGGCTGGGCCGTACCGAGGTGGGCAGGCGATAGCGGCTCGACGCGTCGGGGGTCTGCGTGGTCACGGGGCCTCACGATATCGGTGGTTCCAGTAGCGCTTCGGGGTGGTTGCGCCCGGTCAGAGGCCGAGGCCGAGGACGATCTTCCCCGGCCGACCGGCGGTGAGACGCCGGCCAAGCACGCGGATCAACGGGTCAACGCCGCGCGAACAGGTCGATGCGGAATGCCGGCTCCCGATAACTGCCGAGGTGTCGCAGGCCCCTCGTCAGCAGGATCCGCCGATGCACCAGGTCGCCAGGTTGGAAGATCTCGGGACTGACGCCCCGGCCGTGGACCGCCACCAGATTCCCCCCTGGCTCGAGGCTGGTCACCATGCGTTCGATCAACTCGGCCAGAGTGGACCTGGGGAGGTAGTAGCCCATCTCGCTGAAGAGCACCAGATCGAAGGGGCCCTCGGGAAAGTCCGCCGGGAGCTCGTGGCGGACGATCTCCACGTGGGGCAGGTGCTCGAGACGCCTGCGGTTGCGCTCCACCGCCTGCTGCGACACGTCGGAGGCCAGCAGCCGGTCGCAACGGGGTGCGAGGCGCTCGGTCAGCTCGCCGATGGAACAGCCCGGCTCGTAGGCGTTCCTGTAGCGCAGCTGTGGCAGCGAGGCGACGGTCAGATCGAACTTCCGCTGCTCGTATCCGCTCGTGCGATAGCCGTAAGGGTCGTAGCCGTCGGCATAGAACGTCTCCCACCGCGTTGGCGCGTCGTGGGCGGACGGATGCTTGATGGGTTGGAGGCCGCCGAGCTCTGCCCGGGCACGTCGCCTGACGCCCCCTCCAAACTCAGCCGCGCGGGAGAGGAGCGGCATGGTCACCAGTCGCTGACGCCATGAATCGGCGAATCGTCGGGCACCGCCGCCACCCGGCGAGCCGTCGAGCTCCTCGCTCGCGTTGGAGCTGCCGACCATGCTCCCTCTTTCGCTGGTGGGCACCCTGAAGCCTGGATAGTAAACAAGCCGCCCCCGGCCGCTGCCGCCGTACCCCGCCGCTGCCGCCGTACCCCGCCGGGGACTCGGCAACACCACTCGGCTCACCTACATCCCGTGCGCGCCGCCGGCAGCGGTACGGTGTGCGGCTCGGATGGGTCGGACCGGCCGGCTCGGGACAGCCAGCGGGAGAGGCGCATGCCAGCGCAGCGGTACGACGTCATCGGGGTGGGCAACGCCATCGTCGATGTGATCGCCCAGACCGGCGATGACTTCATCACCGCCCACCAGTTGAACAAGGGATCGATGCGGCTCATCGACGCCGAGCAGGCGGTCCGCCTCTACGACGCCATGCCGCCCAGCATCGAGGCCTCCGGAGGATCCGCGGCGAACACCGTCGCCGGGGTGTCCAGCCTGGGCAGTCGTGTGGCGTACGTCGGCAAGGTGCGGGATGACCAGCTCGGTGCGGTGTTCCGCCACGACCTGCGGGCGATCGGGGTCGACTTCGACGTGCCCTCGGCGCCGGGCGGCCCACCTACAGGCCGTTGCTTGATCGTCGTGACACCCGACGCCGAGCGCACCATGAGCACCTTCCTCGGCATCGCCGCCGAGCTCGAGCCCGACGACGTCGACGAGGAGCTCTGTGCCTCCGCCGCGGTCGTCTACTGCGAGGGCTACCTCTGGGATGTCGACTCCGCCAAGGCGGCCATCCGCAAGGCCATGGCAGCGGCCAAGCGCGCCGGCCGCAAGGTCGCCCTGTCCCTCTCCGACGGGTTCTGTGTCGATCGGCACCGCCAGGAGTTCCTGCAGTTGGCCGAGGACTACGTAGACCTGCTCTTCGCCAATGAGGGTGAGCTCTGCTCGCTCTACGAGGTCGACGACGTCGAGGCTGCGGTGGCGCGGGTCAAGGGTCACTGCGAGGTGGCCGCGGTGACGCTGTCCGCCCGCGGGTCCGTGATCGTGACCGAGGGCGAGCGGGTTGAAGTGCCAGCCTGGTCCACCGGAGTCGTGCTCGACACGACCGGGGCCGGTGATCAGTACGCGGCCGGCTTCCTGCACGGCTACGCGGCGGGACGCTCCCTGGACGTATGCGGCCGGCTGGGTTCACTGGCGGCCGGCGAGGTGATCAGCCATGTCGGCCCGCGGCCCGCTGAGCCGCTCGACAAGCTGGCAAGCCACCACGGTCTCCTGTAGCCGGTTCGTCGACTGAGGGAGGGCGGCCGGCGAGCGGCCGTCGCGACCCTCCCGCGCCGTGGATTCGTCTTTGAGCCGCATTTCGTGTCTGAGCCGCGCATTTCGTGTCTGAGCCGCGCATTCGTGTCTGAGCCGCGGACCGCGACTCGAGTTCCGCCGTGTCGTCAGCCAGCTCTCGAGTGACGCCATCCTGGCCGGCGCGATGGCACCGGCTCCAGATGGAGCGTCGCCGTCACGGTGCCGGATGCGCGGCCGGTAGGGTCGGCGGCGATGGGAGTCCAGTACGGTCCGGACGTCACGTTTCTCGGCGTGCCGCGCGCCTCGCTGGACGATCCCGAAAGCTTCGCCGGTGCCGATGCGGTGATCATCGGCGCACCGTTCGACGGGGGCACCTCGTACCGGCCGGGCGCCCGCTTCGGTCCCAGTGCCATCCGCACCGCCGACTACCTGCATCAGGACGCCTCCCGGCCCCATCTCGCCTTGGGCGTCGACCCGCTCGTCGACCTGCGTGTGGTCGACGCGGGCGACGTGATGATGCCCCCCGGCGACATCCTGGGCTCCCTGCAGAAGCTCGAGGAGGCGGTCGCCCGAGTGGTGGCGGCAGGCGCCGTGCCGGTGATCCTCGGGGGCGACCACTCCATCGCCTGGCCTGACGTCACCGCGTGTGCCCGGCATTTCGGCTACGGGCGGGTGGCGGTGGTCCACTTCGACGCCCACGCGGATACCGGCGACATCCAGAGCGGATCGCTGTATGGGCACGGTACGCCCATGCGCCGGCTCATCGAGTCGGGGGCGGCGCGAGGTGACCGCTTCCTGCAGGTGGGGTTGCGGGGGTACTGGCCGGGGCCCGACACCTTGGAGTGGATGGCCGACCAGGGCATGCGAAGCTTCGAGATGAGCGAGATCGTGCGACGCGGCCTCGACGACGTGCTCGACGAGTGCTTCGCAGTGGCGCTCGACGGGTGTGACGGCGTGTTCGTCTCGGTCGACGTGGACGTGGTCGACCCGGGGATGGCCCCGGGGACGGGAACGCCCGAACCGGGCGGCCTCACCTCTCGTCAGCTGCTCGATGCCGTGCGCCGCTGCGCGCTCGAGTTGCCCGTGGTGGGGGCGGACATCGTGGAGCTGTCGCCGCCCTTCGACGGTCCCGGTGAGGTCACTGCCCTGCTTGCCAACCGCATCGTGTTGGAGCTGCTCTCGGGCATTGCGCGCCGACACCTCGGTCAGCAGGCGCTGGCCCTCGGCGACCGGGGCGTCGACCCGCCCGACTGACCGGCAGCCGGCCGTCGAGTCGGCGGAGCCTCTGGGAACACAGGGCTTCTGGGAACACAGGCAGAACGGGTGCCGAACCCCGAGGGTCCGCCTCAGTGTCACACCCCGTTCGTATGGTTGGCGGCCATGGTCCCCGTGGTGCTGGTGATGCTCATGTTGCTGGTGATCGCTCTGGCGGTCGCGCTTGGCCGTCTCCTCGTCGAGCGGTCCGGCGCCCACGCGCCCGCCAGCCGCTCGGCCGAGCAGGCCGTCGCACTCGCGGTTCAGACCCTGCGCGAAGAGCGCCAGGCCGATCTGTCTCGCACGGTCGAGACCGTGCTGGCCGTCGCCGGGGACAAGCTGGGCACGCAACTCAGCGCCGGTCAGCAGCAACTCGACAGCCGCAACGAGCTGATCGCCCGCCAACTCGACGGCATGACGGGCGAGCTGCGCCGGGTCAACGACGTGGTCCTCGCACTGCAACGTGAACGAGCAGAACAGCACGGCCAGCTGCTCTCAGGCCTGCACGAGACCATCCGCCAGACCCAGTCCGTGGTCACCACGACGCAGTCCCTCCGGGAGGCGCTGTCGTCGTCCAAGGCCAGGGGCCAGTGGGGCGAGCGCATGGCCGACGACGTGCTGCGCCTGGCCGGCTTCGTCGAGGGCATCAACTATCGCCGCCAGACCGCCATCGCGGGTGGCACCGTGCCGGACTTCACGTTCTTCCTGCCCGGCGGCCATGTCCTGCACATGGACGTCAAGTTCCCCATCGACAACTACCTCCGCCATCTGCAGGCCGCCTCCGAGGCAGAGCGCCGGGCGGCCGCCCAGCAGTTCAGCCGAGACGTCCGAGAGCGCATCCGCTCGCTCACCGGCCGGGGGTACGTGCAGTCCGGCGTCACGCTCGACTTCGTCCTGCTCTTCATCCCCAACGAGGCGACGTACGGGTTCATCCACGAGAACGATCCCGAGGCGGCCGACCTGGCCCTCCGTCAGAAGGTCGTGCTCTGTTCACCCTTCACGCTCTTCGCGGTCCTCGGGTTGGTGCGTCAGGCGGTCGACAGCCTGGCCCTGCAGCGCTCCACCGACCAGATCCTCGACATCCTGGGGGGCTTCACCACCCAGTGGGAGAAGTTCTCAGACGCCATCGAGACCGTGGGCCGCCGGCTCGACAGCACGGCCAAGGCCTATGAAGATCTGTCCGGCACCCGTCGTCGTCAGCTCCAGCGCATGGTGGACCAGGTCGATCAGCTGCGTCGGCAAACCGCTGTGGACGAGGGTGCCGGAGGCGGACGGCCACCGGCGGCCGATGAAGGCCCGGCGCTGGCCCAGCCGGTCCCGCTCCCTCGGCCCGAGCGGCCGGAGGAGGGCGACGTGCGGCACCTGGCTCGCCGTCTCACCGGATGAGGGCTGGCAGCTGTCTCCCTCGGCGCAGTCGCCCGCTCGTCCGCGTGGTGGTGCCATATGTCTCCGTCCTGTGGGTGCTGCCCCGGTACGCTCCCCGCGGTGGCCCGTTTCTATGTCACGACGCCGATCTTCTACGTCAATGATGCGCCGCACATCGGCCACGCCTACAACGTCGTCTGCGCCGATGCCTTCGCTCGTTGGCACCGCCTCATCGGCGACGAGACGTGGTTCCTCACCGGCACTGACGAACACGGGCTGAAGGTGATGCGGGCCGCCGAGGCAGTCGGGCGGGCACCCCGGGAGCATGCCGATCTCACCAGCCAGCGCTTCCGTGACGCCTGGGCTGAGCTGGCCATCTCCAACGATGACTTCATCCGGACCACCGAAGAGCGCCACGCCCGCTCGGTGCAGGCGTTCTTGCAGAAGGTGTACGACAACGGCCACATCTACAAAGCCACCTACGAAGGCTTGTACAACGTGTCCGACGAGGCGTACGTCACCGAAGCCGACGTCACCCCGGAAGACCTGGCGTCCGGCCGGGTCATGGAGATGAAGGAGGACAACTACTTCTTCCGGCTCTCGGCCTTCTCCGACCGGTTGCTCGAATGGTACGAGCGTGAGCCCGATGCCATCCGGCCGGCGATTCGTCGCAACGAGGCGTCCGGCATCGTGCGCCAGGGCCTGCGCGACGTCTCCATCACCCGCACGTCCATCGACTGGGGGGTGCCGGTTCCGTGGGATCCCGATCATGTCTTCTACGTCTGGTACGACGCGCTGATCAACTACGCCACGGCAGTCGGCTACGGCGTTGACGACGAGCGCTTCCGACGTTGGTGGCCGGCGGCAACGCACCTCATCGGCAAGGACATCCTCCGCTTCCATTGCGTGTACTGGCCGGCGATGCTCATGGCTGCCGACATCGCAGACATGCCGCGCATCGGCGTGCACGGTTGGCTGCTCATCGGCGGCGAGAAGATGTCCAAGTCCAAGCTCAATCAGATCGCGCCTTCCGACCTGGTGGCCGACTTCGGCGTCGACGGGTTCCGCTACTGCATCCTGCGCGACAACCCCTTCGGGCCCGACAGCGAGTTCTCCTATGAGGGCCTGGTCAGCCGGTACAACACCGACCTGGCGAACAACCTCGGCAATCTCCTCTCTCGTGTGTCGACCGTGGTTGGTTCCAAGTGCGGAGGCGTCGGACCCGCGCCCTCGGCGTCCTCGCCCCTGGCCGCGGTCGCGGCCGACACGCTGGTCGCCGCCACCGAGGCCTGGGCGAACCTGCAGCCATCCGTGGCGCTCGAAGCCACCTGGCGACTCATTCGCGAGGCCAACGCCCACCTCGAGGCGAACGAGCCCTGGAAGAAAGACCCGGGTCCCGAGGTCGACACCGTGCTGGGTGACGCCTTGGAGGTGCTCCGCCTGGTGGCGCTCCTGGCCACACCGGCCATGCCGGAGACGACCGCCACCGTGTGGTCGCGCATCGGCCTGCCGGGGCGTCCCACCGACTACACCCTGCCCGAAGCCGGCGCTTGGGGTGGGTACCCGGGTGGGCTCCCGGTCAGCAAGGGTACGCCGCTCTTTCCCCGTATCAAGACCTGATGCGCTGGTTCGATCACCACTGCCACCTGGAGCCGGGGCCCGCGGCTGCCGCGGCAGTGGGCGATGCGGCTGCCGCCGGCGTGGTGCGCTTGCTCTGTGTCGGCACCGATGAGGCCCAGAGTCTCGCTGCGGCCGGGATCGCGCAGGACCACCCGGGCGTGGTCTGGGCCACTGCGGGGTGCCACCCGCATGAGGCTCAGCATGGCTGGAGCTGGGTGGATGCGGCTTTGGACCATCCCCTCGTCGTGGCCGTGGGGGAGTGCGGGCTGGACTACCACTACGACTTCTCGCCCCGGGACGTGCAGCGCCGGGCCTTCGCTGCGCAAATCGCGCTGGCCAACCGCCGCTCGCTCCCGTTGATCATCCACACCCGCGAAGCCTGGGACGACACCTTCGACATCTTGGATCGTGAAGGTGTCCCGGCTCGGACGGTCTTCCATTGCTTCACCGGCGGCGTCGACGAGGCCCAGGGCTGCCTGGCTCGGGGGGCGGTGTTGTCGTTCAGCGGCATTGCGTCCTTCCCCAAGGCCGCTGACGTGCACGAAGCGGTCCGCCACTGCCCGCTCGACCGCCTGCTGGTCGAGACCGATGCCCCCTACCTGGCCCCGGTACCGCACCGGGGGAAGACCAATCGGCCCGCCTGGGTGGTTGACGTCGGAGCCGCGGTGGCCCGGCTGCGCGGCCAGGCGCCAGAGGAGATCGCGGCGGCTACTTGGCGCACCGCCAATCAGCTCTACGGGCTCCCGGTTGACCAGCCCGGCGGCCCGGCCCAAGCCCCACAAGCATCGGGCTCGCATTGACCCACAGCCGCCGCCAGCTGCTCGACCTGCTCGATCGACATCATCTCGATCCGAGCAGGGCGTTGGGGCAGAACTTCGTAGCCGATCCGAACACCGTTCGTCGGATCGCCCGACTGGCGCGCGTGGGGCCCGGCGATCGAGTGGTGGAGATCGGGGCCGGCCTCGGCTCGCTGACCCTGGCGTTGGCCGAGACCGGCGCACAGATCACCGCCATAGAGATCGATCGCTACGTCCTGCCGGTGCTGCGCGAACTGGTCGAGCCGGTCGGTGTGCGGGTGCTGGAGGGCGACGCGGCCGATCTCGACTGGGCCGACGCGCTGGACGACCAGCCGCACGTGCTCGTGGCCAACCTGCCCTACAACGTGGCGACCAGCCTGGTGCTCGACTTGCTGGCCAACGTCCCGGCCCTCGACCGGATGTTGGTCATGGTCCAGCGCGAGGTCGCCGAACGGCTGGCAGCCCCACCAGGATCTCGTACCTACGGCATTCCAACCGTCAAGCGGGCCTGGTGGGCCGACGCCCGGGTGCTCGGGAGCGTGCCGCCGTCGGTCTTCGTCCCCCGACCGCGGGTCGAGTCCGCCCTGCTCGAGGTGGTTCGGCACAAACCGCTCGCCGACGATCCCACGCCGGTCTTCAAGCTGGTCGATGCGGGCTTCGGCCAACGCCGGAAGATGCTGCGGTCGTCGCTGGCCGGCCGCATACCGCCGGAGACCTTTGCCCGGGCGGGGGTCGATCCGACGTTGCGGGCCGAGGCACTGTCGGTCGACGATTGGCTGC
>JAXDQG010000017.1:0-5103 GCA_034667945.1 Acidimicrobiia bacterium
GACGACGAGATCCGCACCTATCTCGCCCAACAGTTCGGCGACGCCACGTTGATGCGGCCCAAGGGCGAGGGCCTCTCCACGCTCGTTTGGGCGGTGCCGGTGGTCGTGGCGGTGGTTGCCGTTTCCGGCCTCGTGGTGGTGTTCCGTCGCTGGTCGGCAAAGGGTGGGCCGACCCCCACGCCGGAAGACCGTGAGCTGGTGGCCCGGTTCCTGTCCGCCGAGGACGTTGGCGAGGTGGGCGGTGGGGTGCCCGAGCGGTGGGCGGGCGACAGCTCGAGCGCAGCCGACGAGGTCGGGACGTGACCGTCACTGAAAGCGTCGAGTTCCTGCGGCGCTCGCTGCTCGACCTCGACGACGAGCTGCACGCGGGTGACCTGTCGCCGGATGATTATCTGCGCCTGCGTGACGAGTACACCGTCCGGCTGGCCCGGGCTCTGCGCGAGGCGGCGCCAGGCCAGGCCCTGATCGAAGGCGGACCGGCTGACGAGATCGCCCACCGCGAGGCACCACCGGAGACGTCGGCCGATGCCACCGTGCCTCCGCCGGAGCACGGCCCGGACGGCTCGGCCAAGGATGTGCCGCCGTCCCGACGGTCGGGTCGCTATCGCATCGTGGGCGTGGCGTTGGCTGTGGCGCTCTTCGCGGTGGGAGCCGGTGTGCTGGTCGCCCGCACCTCCGGCACCCGCACGGCCGGGCAGTCACTGTCGGGCGACATCCGCCAGACGATCCGAGGGCAGCTCGACCAGTGCCTCCAGCTGTTCGGCCAAGGGCAGCTTCTGGAGACCGTGAAGTGCTACGACGGTGTGATCGCCGAGCAGCCGTCCTCGGCGGAGGCCTACACCTACCGGGGCTGGACGTTGGTGCGGGCGTCGGATCAACGCCTGTGGCCGATCGCACAACAGAACCTCGACCAGGCCGTCTCGCTCGATTCCAACTACCCCGATGCCCGGGTGTTCCGGGCGGTGCTCTACCGACAGCAGGGTCGCCTCGAGGAAGCTCGGGCCGACCTGGCCGCCTTCGACGCCCTGAAACCACCGCAGGACATGCGGGATCTTGTCGACCAGATGGGACTGAGGGCCAGCCTCGACCCTTCGGCCAGCACGACGTCCACCACGACGTCCACCACGACCACTCCCTGACGACGACCACCCCTCAGCGGCCGGGGCGAAATCCGGGCGTCGACGGCTCAGCTGGGGGTGTCCAACGTGGTGACGCAGGCGTCGTCGCCGTGCAGCAGCGATTCTTCGATGCGAGGATCGCTGGCCCCGTACAGCGCGCCCATCATGCCTTTGACCATGCCCCGGTCGACGGCGCAGATCACCGGGTGCACCACTTCGGCGCCACCGAAGGGGCAGTGCTCGGCCACGATGCGCAGTTCGTTGAGGCCACTCTCGTCGACCCGGGCATCGAAACCGTGGGCCGTCATGGCGTCTGCCACCATGTGCAGTGCGGTGCGGAACGATCGCTGGCTCTCGCCGACGTCGCCCATGGCGCAGGCCATGGCCCGCCCGTACTCGAGACCCACCTCCTCGGCCATCTGCTCTGCCTGGGCCCGGGGAAGCAGCGCCAGGGCGCGCTTGAGCAGGTTGATGAGCACCACGTCGTGGCGGATGGGCAGGGACGGGGCCAGGTCGGCATGGGTGGCGCGGTAGCGCTTGGAAGGCCGTCCGGCGCCACCGCCCCGGGGCCGCTCGACCACTACTTCCACGTACCCACCGGCGGAGAGCTTGTCGAGGTGGTGCCGGGCGACGTTGACATGGAGCCCGAACCGCTCGGCCACCTCGGCGGCGGTGACCCCGTCTGCAGCATCGTGGACGTGTAGGAAGATGTCACGTCGGGTGCCGTCGCCAAACGCCGAGGAGATGGCGGTGACCGCCGATGCGAACTCGGTCGGATTCAGGGCAGCACCGGGCACGCCGGTATTCTACCTACCGGCGTAGTGTAAATCCCGCCCGTTGCCAGGAGTCCCTGCATGGCCCTCACCCGAGACGATGTCCTCGACGCGCTCCGCCCCGTCGAAGACCCCGAGCTGCATCGCAGCATCGTCGACCTCGACATGGTCCGGAACATCGACATCGCCGGCCCATCCGTCGACGTGCAGGTGGCGCTCACGGTGGCCGGCTGCCCGTTGCGCAACGAGATCGACCAGCGGGTGCGCACGGCGGTGGCCGAGCTGCCCGGGGTCGACCGGGTGCAGGTGGGGTTCACGGTCATGACCGACGAAGAGCGGGCCACCCTGCGCCACAAGATCCATGGAGATCCAGCCGCCACCGCGGGGTCCCACGCCGCTCATGGCCATGCGCAGGGCCGAAAGATCCCGTTCGCGGACCCCGCCAACCGCACCCGCTGCCTGCTGGTCGCCTCGGGCAAGGGCGGGGTCGGCAAGTCGTCCATCACCGCCAACCTGGCAATCGCGCTGGCGCGCCGGGGTAGGTCCGTCGCCGTGGTGGATGCTGATGTCTGGGGCTTCTCCATGCCCCGCATGCTGGGTATCGACCGGCCGCCGGTGGTCATCGACCAGATGCTGGTTCCGCCCGAGGTCCACGGGGTGCGCTGCATCTCCATGGGGTTCTTCGCCGAGGAAGACCAGGCGGTCATCTGGCGAGGGCCCATGCTGCACAAGGCGCTCGAGCAGTTCCTCACCGACGTCTACTGGGACGATCCCGACTACCTGCTGGTCGACCTCCCGCCCGGCACCGGCGACATCTCCATCTCCTTGGCGCAGTTCCTGCCCCGGGGCGAGATGGTCATCGTCACCACCCCGCAGCCCGCCGCGCAGAAGGTGGCCCAGCGTGCGGTGTTCATGGCCGAGAAGGTCAACCTCCAGGTGCTCGGTGTCATCGAGAACATGAGCTGGTTCACGGGCGACGACGGCAAGCGCTACGAGCTGTTCGGTGCCGGTGGCGGGCGTGACCTGGCCGATCGCGCCGGTGTCCCGCTCCTCGGGCAGATTCCGCTGCTGACCGATCTGCGTCAGGGCTCCGACACCGGTCGACCGGTCATGGCGCTCGACCCGGAGGGTGAGGCCGGTCGGGCCATCGATGCCATTGCCGAGCGGGTCGATGTCGAGCTTCGCCCGAAGCGCTTCTACAGTCCTGGGTTGAAGCTGCTCTGACCTCATCGAGTGTCCGCTGACTGACATCGACCTGTACCGACCGAGAGGCCACCCCCAATGGACATCCGCATCGGCGTCATCCAGACCGCCAAGGAGATCGCGCTCGAGTTGGCGCCCGAGGCCGATCGGGCCGACCTCAAGACCCGTATCGAGGCTGCGCTGGCCGGATCGGCGCCGGTGCTGTGGGTGACGGACCGCAACGGTCGTGAAGTTGGCGTGCCGGCGGAGCGCATCGCGTATGTCGAGTTGGGCGGTCTCGACGCCGAGCGCAGGGTGGGTTTCGGGGCGTAGGGCGCACACAGCGGACGTGGCTCCCTCGCCGAGCCTTCTCGACCGCCGCCTGCTGGTCGTCACCGGCAAGGGAGGCGTGGGCAAGACCACGCTGGCCGCGGGGTTGGCGCTGCTGGCCGCGCGCCAGGGCAAACGCACGCTGGCCTGCGAGATCGACGCCAAGGGTGATCTGGCCGAGGCTTTCGGGCTCGGACCCGTCGGCTTCGACCCTGTGCGAGGGCCCGACGGTGTGCGGCTCATGTCCATGGACACCGAGGCCTCACTCCGGGAGTACCTGAAGATCAATCTGCGGGTGCCCATGGCCGGCCGCATCGGCCTCCTGGCCCGCACCTTCGACTTCGTGGCCGACGCCGCTCCCGGCGTGAAAGAGATCCTTACCGTCGGGAAGCTGGCCTACGAGGTGCGCGAGCGTCACTACGACCTGGTGGTCGCCGATGCGCCCGCGTCCGGTCACGTGGTCAGCTACCTGGCCGCGCCCGAATCCATTGCCGAGTTGGTCCACGTGGGTCTGGTGCGGCACCAGACCGATTGGATGCGCGACATCCTGAGCAATCCGACCACGACGGGCGCGGTGCTGGTCACCACGCCCGAGGAGATGCCGGTCACGGAGACCATCGAGCTTGCTCACGAGCTGCGCAGCCGAACGAAGGTCGACGTGGCCGCCATCGTGGCCAACCGGGTACTTCCCGAGTTGTTCGGCCACCGCGAGGAAGCCCTGTTCGACGCGGTGGAAGCCGGTCCGGCTGGTCAGCTGTTGCGCGAGAAGCTGGGACCGGCGGTCGACACGCTTTTCGGGGCGGCCCGGCTATCGGTCGGACTTCGTCGACGTGGGGCTGCCCATCTCGGGCGACTGCGCGAGGCACTGCCCGACCTTCCCGTGCTGTACCTGCCGGAACGCTTCGGGGGCGAGGAAGGGCTGGCGGCGACCAAGCTCGTGGCTCGGAATCTGGGCGAGGAGCTGCTGTGAACGAGCTCACGACCTTGCTCGACAAGCACCGCCTGGCGGTCGTCTGTGGGGCGGGCGGTGTGGGCAAGACCACGGTGGCCGCCGCCCTCGGGGTGGGCGTGGCGGCACGTTCCGACAGACGGGTGCTGGTGCTGACGGTCGATCCGGCCCGCCGGCTCGCCACCGCCCTGGGGCTCGACCGGGCGCTGGGCAACGAGCCCGTGAGGGTGGATCAGCCGGGCAAGGGTCAGCTCTGGGTGGCCATGCTGGACACCAAGCAGTCGTGGGACGACCTGGTTCGGCGCCACGCCCCCGACCGTAAGACGCGGGACGCCATCCTCAGCAATCCGCTGTACCAGAACCTCACCGGCAAGTTCGTGGCGGCCCACGACTACATCGCCGCCGAGCGCCTGCACGAGTTGGATGCCACCGGCGAGTGGGATCTGATCGTCATCGACACCCCGCCCAGCCGCCATGCGCTCGACTTCCTCCAGGCGCCGGCCCGAATGGCTGAGTTCTTCGGCAGCCGCCTCCTGCGCTGGCTGACCGTTCCCTACCGGTCGAAGGTGTTCAACCTGGCGTCGCGGCCGTTCTTCGCCATCGCCGACCGGACGCTCGGAGCTCAGTTCCTGTCGGACATCGCTGAGTTCTTCATTCTCTTCCAGACGATGGAGGCCGGCTTCGTGACCCGGGCGCGGGCGGTCGACCGCACGCTGCGATCCGAGGGCACGTCATTCGTGGTCGTCACGAC
>JAXDQG010000018.1:0-5379 GCA_034667945.1 Acidimicrobiia bacterium
CTTCGAGGACGGGGTGCACTCCGGCGTATTGCCCGGTCGCGTGGTGCGGGGCGGCCAGCCGGCACCGACCGCCTGACGAGCACAACAACGCAACAGGCCGTGGGGCTGCACGCATGGTGCGGCCCCACGGTCGCGCTCAACTGGCCGTCACCCGCAGCACCCCGTCAATTCCACCGCCGTTGTCGGTGGTGACGTACAGAGATCCGTCCGGCCCCATCCGAGGCGTGCGGATGCGACCGAACGGTCCCGCCAGCTGCGCTGGAGCCCGAGAGTCGACGATCGAATCCCCGTTGAACAGGAAGATCCGGAGTGCCTGGCCCTTCAATTGCCCGACCGCCAAGGCGCCCTCCCAGCGGCCCCACGCCGCCCCGGACAGGAAGGTGCCGCCCGACGGGGCCACCGTCGGGAAGCCCGACGACCACTTGGCGGGGACCCCGCCGGTGAAGGTCATCGGCACGCTCTCGTTGTAACCGGGGACCGGATTCCAGCCATAGTTTCCGCCGGCTTGCAGCAGATTGATCTCGTCGTCGCGGTCCGGACCCTGCTCCACCGCCCACATCTGCGCGGTTCCGGGCCGCAACGCCAGCCCCTGCACGTTCCGATGGCCGTAGCTGTAGATGCGGGGATCCGCCCCGGGCACGCCGATGAAGGGATTGCCCGGAGCGGCCTCGCCGGTCTGCGGATCGACACGGAGGACCTTTCCGCCCAGCGACGCCACGTTCTGCGCATTGGTGCCACTGGCCGCATCGCCGGTGCCGATCCAGAGGTAGCCGTCGGGGCCGAAACGGGGACGGCAGCCGCCGTGCCGACCGCTCGTCGACGGCAGCCCGCCCACCAGCGGATTCGCCGATCGAACTGCCTGCGTGTACCCGGCGTCCACCACCCACGCCACCACCTGCACGCTGGGCCCCGCCTTGCCCTGACAGGTGAAGATGCGTCGATTGGTGGCGAAGTTCGGGTCGACCTCGATGCCCATCAGCCCGGTCTCCCCGGACACGAACAGGTCGGACATGTCGGCGTTGAGCTGGCGGAACGTACCGTCGGGAAGCAGCACTGACAGCCGACCCGGCCGCTCGGTCACGAACATGGCGCCATCGGGCGTGAAGGCGATGTCCCAGACGTTGGTCAGGCCTCCGACCACACCCGTCACGGTCAGATTGGGCTCGCGGTCGGGACGGACCACGGTAGGACCACCGTAAGGCTGGTAGATGTCGGCCGGGCCGGTGGTGTTCGAGTTGCGGAGGTAGAAGGCGCTCGCTCGCCGCACGCCGATCGTGTGGGTGCCGTTGCCGTCCCAGTCACCCGCCACGGGTACATCGCCGGCATCGCCGTAGTCCGCCACCACGTCCGCGTCTCCGTTGGTGTTGGTATTCCGCAGGTAGAAGCGGATGCCTCGGCGGACGCCGACGGTGACGCTCCGGTTGCCGTCCCAGTCACCCACGACCGGCACGTCGTCCTGGTTGCCGTAGCGCACCACCGCGTCGGCGTCACCCGGCGTGTTCGAGTTGCGCAGGTAGAACAGACCTGCTCGCCATACACCGACGGTGGTCGTGCCGTTGCCGTCCCAGTCCCCGACAACCGGCACGTCGTCGGGGTTGCCGAAGGGAAGAGCGATCTCTCCGTCGCCGGTGGTGTTGCTGTTGCGCAGGTAGAACACTCCGGCGCGCCACACGCCGATCGTGGTGGTGCGATTGCCGTCCCAATCGCCGGCGAGCGGGACGTCACCGGGATCTCCCAGCGCGGGGGCGAGGTCGGCCTGGCCCGGCGTGCCGCCGTTGCTCAACAAGAAGGCGTTGCCCGATCGCACGCCCAAGGTGGTGACGCCGTTGCCGTCCCAGTCGCCCACGATGGGCACCGCGCCGCTCGTGGCCGGGATGGAGCCCTCGGGCGCCGCCGCGCCCGCCTGAGCCGACGCGAACAGCACGTCGGTTGCAGGAGACAGGGCCAGCAGCGCGGCCAACGTGCCCATGAACGATCGTCTCATCGTGCCCCTCGTGCGCTTGGATGTGGCCGCCGCCGGGTGGTGTGAAGCAGTTCCGGTTAGTGAAGCAGTTCCTGCCGTTCTTGCCCGCGCGGCCTGGGCTCTCGCGGCGCTGGTGAAGTCGCAGCTGGGGTGCCGAAAACCGTACGATGCCGGCATGACGCTCGCCGAGGCCGCATCCACGAGCAGCGAGGACCAGCAGGTGCTGGATCTGGTCGACCAGCTCTTTCGCGAGGCTGACCCCAAGGACGTGAACGGCTTCCTCGGCCATCAGTACGACATGGGCCTGGCCTGGGTGCACTTTCCGAAGGGCTTCGGCGGCTTGGGCGTGTCGCCCAGGCTGCAGCGGGTCATCAACAACGAGATCGCCCGGCGGAAGGGCCCATTCACCACCCAATCCGCTGTCATCGGCCTGGGCATGGGTGCGCCGACAGTGGTCACGCACGGCTCCGAAGAGCAGAAGACGCGCTATCTCCGGCCGTTGTTCACCGGCGAGGAGATCTGGTGCCAGATGTTCTCCGAACCGGGTGCTGGGTCCGACGTGGCCGGCCTTTCCACCCGGGCCGAGCGCGACGGCGACGAGTGGATCGTCAACGGCCAGAAGGTGTGGACGTCGGTGGCCCATGTCTCCCGCTGGGGCATGCTGCTCGCCCGGACGGATCCAGAGGCCACGAAGCACGCCGGCCTGACCTATTTCGTCATCGACATGCACCAGCCGGGCGTCGAGGTGCGGCCGCTGCGCCAGATGACCGGCCAGGCCGAGTTCAACGAGGTCTACTTCACCAACGCCCGGGTGCCGGATCGAGAGCGCCTGGGGGAAGTGGGCGAAGGTTGGCGGGTTGCGCTGACCACGCTCATGAACGAGCGGGTGGCAATCGGTGGGGTGCAGCCGCAGCGCGGTCAAGGCTCCATCAAGTACGCCACCGACGCCTGGAAGGCACACGCGCGTGAGGGCGCCGTGGGCCGGGCCGAGAAGGATGAGCTGATGAAGCTCTGGATCGAGGCGGAGGTCTTGCGCCTCACCAACATCCGGGCCGCGCAGCTGCGGCAGACCGGCACGCCCGGGCCGGAGGGGTCGATCGGCAAGCTGCACTCGGCCGAGCTCAACAAGAAGCTCTTGAGCTTCGTAGTGAATCTGCTGGGTGCCGACGGCATGCTGTACGGCGACTACAAGAACATCGGTCACTACGGCGACGGCTACGCCGATCCCCGGGCGTATTTCCTGCGTGTGCGAGCGAATTCGATCGAGGGCGGGACGTCCGAGGTCATGCGGAACATCCTCGGCGAACGCTCTCTGGGTCTCCCGGGAGACGTCCGGGTCGACAAGGACGTGCCCTGGTCAAGGGTGCCCCGTAACTAGGGCTGATGCTTTCGGGGGTCGCGGCTGCCGGTGCAGCCCGGCCGGCGCTCGATAGGTTCGCCTCCAACCAAGCACTTTGTTGAACCCCACGCGCACTCAGCTGGATTTTTCGCTGTGTACGCATCGATTCGACGTCGATTCGCTGCAGAGTGTCCGCCGAATTCCGGGTCGATGGAGACCGTGTCGGATTCACTGGGGTGGTGACGCAGCGTAGCCAACAGACCGCGCCCAGCGAGCGGACTCTAGCGCCGCCGCTGGACGGCCACGTGCAGCGGCATCCCGAGGGCCCCATGGGCCGCTTCGGCCAGAGCCTCCGAAAGCGTCGGATGCGGGTGGATCGTGCCCGCCAGCTCTTCGACGGTCGCCGCCATTTCGATGGCCAGCGCCGCCTCGCCGGCCAGCTCGGACACGTGCGCCCCGACCATGTGCACGCCAACGACCGTCTGCTCGGCATCGGCCACCAGCTCGACGTGGCCCGTCGTCCGATCGAGCGTTCGGGCCCTCGCCGAGGCCCCGAACGGGAAGCGGAACACCAACGGCTCGAGCCCCGCTGCCTTCAGCTCTCCCGCCGTCGCCCCCACCGACACGACCTCGGGATCGCTGAAGACCACCTGCGGAATCGCCGCCGGGTCGAACGACGCCGGCTTCCTCGCCGCGGTCAACGCGGCCACCAGGGCCTCGGCTGTGGCCTTGTGCGCCAGCGCCGGCCCAGCTGTCAGGTCCCCAATGGCCAGCACGCGGGGATTGCTGGTTCGCCGCGCCGGATCGACCCGCACCAGCCCCCGCTCGTCAAGTTTCACGCCGGCGCGCTCCAGGCCCAGGTCACCCACCGCAGGCACCCGTCCGACCGCCACCACCACGACCTCCGCCGGCACACCCCGAGTCGCGCCGTCAGATCCCTGCACCACCAGCTCGGTCTCGGTGAGGTCGTGCGCTTTCGTCGACAGCAGCACGTCGACGCCCAGCTCCCGGAGCCGCCGACCGACCACGCGTCCCAGCGAGGGCTCCAGGCCGGGCAGCAGGCGGTCCATCGCCTCCACCACGGTCACCCGCGAGCCGAGCTTGGCGAACGCCGTCCCCAGCTCGACGCCGATGTAGCCGCCGCCCACGACGACGATGCTGCCCGGCAGGCGATCCAGCGCCAGCGCCCCCGTCGAGTCCAGCACCCGTCGGCCGTCGACCGGCAGGCCGGGAAGCGACACCGGGTGCGACCCCGTGGCCAGCACCAGGTGGCGAAACTCGATGTGCATCGCCTGTTCGCCGGCGTCGATGACGACCCGGTCGGCTGTGGTCAATCGCGCCGTGCCGCGGACCACCCGCACACCGGCCGCGTCGAGCAGCGTGCGCACACCCTTGGTCAACCCCTCGACAGTTGCTCGCAGGTGCCTCTGCACCGCCTTCATGTCGACATCGGCCCGAAGTGTCACGCCCCATCGGGCGGCCTCGGGCGCTCGGGCGACCAGATCGGCGACCTCTATCAAGGTTTTCGACGGGATGCAGCCCACGTTCAGACAGGTCCCGCCTACGGCCTCGCGCTCGACCAGCGTGACCTGCTGGCCGAGGTGGGCGGCGTGGAGGGCGGTGGCATAGCCGCCGGGACCTGCCCCTATGACCAGGACATCGACCTCCTCGGCGATCTGGCCCACGACCATCGTCAGACCTCGAGGAGGAGGGAGAGGGGCTCGCGCACCCGGGCGATCACGTACTCCTGGAACGCCGTCGCCAGGTCGCCGTCGATCAGGCGGTGGTCGGCGGAGAAGACCACTGGCAGCGTCGGGCGGGCTTCGACTGCGCCGTCCACCACGATCGGCCGCGGCCGGATGGCGCCGAAGCCCATGATCCCGGATTCGCCGGGGCGAATGATCGGTGTGGCGAAACGGCCACCGATCGCCCCGTAGTTGGTGATGGTGAAGGTCCCTTCTCGCAGCTCAGCCGGGGTGACGGTTCGTGAGCGGGCCGCGGTGGCCAAACGGGCGATCTCCGCCGCCAAGCCGGCCAGGCCCCGCCGGTCGGCGTCGGTCACGACTGGCACGACCAG
>JAXDQG010000019.1:0-2823 GCA_034667945.1 Acidimicrobiia bacterium
GCCAGGGCGGACAACAGCCGGCTGTCGTAACGCGACGCCACCAAGCTGCCCAGTACGGCCACGCCGAGCGCGCCTCCCAACTCACGGGTGGTGTCGTTCATGGCCGAGCCAACGCCCGCCTTGCCCATCGGCACTGCGGACATGATCGATGCGGTGAGCGGCGAGATGGTGAGGGCCATGCCGGTCGCCAGGGTGATCATCATCGGCAGCAGCACGGGATAGGACGTATCGGGCTGCATCCGAGACAGCAGCAGCAAGCCGAGCGACACGCCGCCCAGACCCAGCGCCACCGAGCGGTTGCTCCCGATGCGGGCCGCCAACCGCGGTGTCTGAGGCGCCACGATCACCATCACCAACGCCATGGGGCCCTGCTTGAGGCCGGCTTCCAACGCGCCGTAACCGAGCACCAGCTGGAAGTACTGCGTGATGAGGAAGAACGTGCCGAACATGGCGAAATAGACCAGGACGATGCCGCCGGCGGCCGTGGAGAAGCGCCGATCGAGGAAGTAGCGCAGGTTCAGCATCGGCTCCTTCACCCGGAGCTCCCAGGCCAGGAAGAGCGCCAGGAGCACGGCGGCGGCGGAGAACCAAAGGGCGCTGGACGAACTGGCCCAGCCGTGGTTCGGGGCTTCGATGATGGCGTAGACCAGCGAACACAGCCCGGCGATGGAGAGGAGCGCGCCGATCGGGTCGAGCCGGGGCTGCTCGGGGTCTCGCGAGGTGGGCAGCAAGATCCGACCTGCGACCAGCGCGGCCACGATGATGGGGACGTTCACCAGGAACACCGAGCCCCACCAGAAATGCTGCAGGAGCAGCCCGCTGGCGATCGGCCCGATGGCTGCCCCCGCACCAGAGATCCCGGCCCACACCGCAATGGCCTTGGTGCGTTCCTGGGGAGGAAACACATTGGTGAGAATCGACAACGTGGCCGGCATGACGAACGCGGCACCGATGCCCATGACGACGCGGCCGGTGATGATGGCCCAGGCGTGGGGCGTGAACGCCGCGAACACTGAGCCCGAGAGGAAGATGAGCAGTCCGAACTGCAGGGCCCCGCGCCGGCCGTAGCGATCGCCCAGCGCTCCGGCCGAAAGGAGGAGACCAGCGAAGATGAGCGAATAGCCGTCGACCATCCATTGGAGCTGACTGGTCGACGCCCCCAGCGTTCGTGACAGGGTCGGGATGGCGATGTTGAGCGCGGTGTTCCCGACGATGACGATCATCAGGCTGGTGCACAGGACCGCCAGGATCCACCAGCGCCGCTGGTAGACCTCAGGCGGTATGGCGATCTCAGCCGATGTCGATGCCGCTGTTGTCTGTGAACCTGCCATCGGCTCTCCCCCGTCGAGACGGCCTACCAGCCGGTGACCCCAGCAGCCGCCTTCCGACCATTTCGATCGACCAACTCGTTGCTGGGTCTGGGTTACTCTAGCACGTCGATTGTTGAGGCTACTCCAGTACTTCGGCGGCTGCGAGTTCCGCTATGCGGTCGTCGTCATAACCGAGCAGGTCGTGCAGGACCTCGAAGGTGTCCTCGCCCAGTGGCGGCGCGGCCCGGTGCACCGAGGTGGCCGTGCGGGAGAAGTGCAGCCGGGGGCCTTGCACCCGCACCGTGCCGTGGAGCGGGTGGGAGAGCTCCTGGAAGTGGCCGCGGTGCTGCAGCTGCGGATCGGCCCAGCACCCGGCGCTGTCGAGCAGTTCGTGAGCGGGCACGCCCAGCGCTTGCAGGCAGTCCTGCACCTCGGCCGCAGTCAATGAGGAGGTCCAGGCAGCGACGGCCTCGTCGAGTTCTCGTCGTTGCTCGATCCGCCCGGCCAGCGTGGCCAGCGCCGGATCGCCCGCCAGATCGGCCCTGCCCATGGCCCCGGCCAGGGCCTGCCAGCTCCGATCATCCGGACAAGCGATCGCCACCCAGCGATCCTCACCGTTGGCCGGGTACACGCCATGGGGAGCCGCGTGGTCGTCGTCATTGCCGTGCCGACCGGCCACCCGGCCGTTGACCTGCACATCCAGCACCGCCGGCGAAAGCAGATGAGCAGTGGACTCGGCCTGCGAGAGGTCGAGCAGCTGGCCTCGCCCGGTGCGCTCCCGATGCTCCAAGGCGGCCAGCACAGAGCAGAACGAGAACCGGGGGGCGACCACGTCGGTGTAGGCGAGATACGGCCCGATCGGCGGACGATCCGCCCAGCCGCCGATCTCGTAGAAGCCGGCAATGGCGGCCGAAAGGTTGCCGAAGCCGGCGAACTCCGCCAGGGGACCGGTCTGGCCCATCAGACAGGTCGACAACATGATGAGCTGGGGATTGACGGCAGACAGCGAGCCGTAGTCGAGTCGCAGGTTGCGGGCCGCCCGAGGCGAATAGCCGACGACAGCCACATCGGCCCAACGCACCAGGTCCTCCAACACTGCCCGGGACTCGGGGCGCGTGAGGTTCACGGCGAGGCCGAGCTTGCCGCTGTTGTGGGTGAGGGAATAGCCGCCGCTGTCGGGGCCGTGCCGCCCGTTGAGCGCCGGGCCGGAGCCGCGACCACCATCCGGCCTCGCTACCGACTCGACGCGCACCACGGTGGCGCCCCAATCCGCCAGCATGCGGGTAGTCGACGGACCGGCCATGTACCACGTGAGGTCGACGACCTTCAGCCCCGCGAGAGGAGCGACCGGTTCGGTGGAGGCCGGGCGCGGCGTCGGCTTGGCGGACGTGGACTCGCGGGCTTCGGCGAGCACCTGTGCGGTGTGCTGACCCACGGTGGGGG
The DNA here is from genome assembly GCA_034667945.1 of Acidimicrobiia bacterium. Lineage (GTDB taxonomy): Bacteria > Actinomycetota > Acidimicrobiia > Acidimicrobiales > CAIXPF01 > JAXDQG01. Next base: position 2,754 of record JAXDQG010000019.1, read on the forward strand.
AGGGGCCGAGATGCTTGAGGGGTGAGTCGCTGGCCTGCACGAAGGCACCCGGGTAGCGCAGCGTGCGGCC
>JAXDQG010000020.1:0-3619 GCA_034667945.1 Acidimicrobiia bacterium
ACCCCCTTCACCACCTGCAGGGCATGCGGATTCAAGAACTCCAGCGGGTCGCGCCCCTCCTGGGCGTCGGGCAGCGCCTCGGTGAACAGCCGGTCGTACAGACGGGCCTCGCCCTCCACCGCATGATCGGCCGAGACCCAGTGCAGGGTTGTCCGCACCTTGCGACCGTCGGGCGCCTGCCCGCCCGCCGTGGCCGGGTCGTAGGCGCAGCGCAGCTCGACGATCTCACCCTGCTCGTCCTTCACCACGTCGGTGCAGGTCAGGAAGTAGGCGTAGCGAAGCCGCACCTCCGAGCCGGGTGACAGCCGGTAGAACTTCGGCGCCGGCACCTCCATGAAGTCGTCGCGCTCGATGTACAGGACCCGCGAAAACGGCACCTGACGCACACCCGCCGAGGCATCCTCGGGGTTGTTGACCGCCTCGAGCCACTCGACCCGGCCCTCGGGGTAGTTCTCGATCACCACGCGCAGCGGGTGCATGACCGCCATGTGGCGGGGCACCGTCCGGTTGAGCTCATCCCGAACGAAGGACTCGAGCAATTCGATCTCGTGCGTGCCGTTCACTCGGGCCACGCCGATGTGGGCACAGAACGCCCGCAACGCCTCGGCCGGGTAGCCCAGGCGGCGCAGGCCTTGGAGCGTGGGCATCCGAGGATCGTCCCAGCCCTCCACGTCGCCGCGTTCGACCAGCTGGGCCAGCTTCCGCTTGGACAGCACCGTGTGCGTGAGGGCCAGGCGGGCGAACTCGGTCTGGCGGGGGCGACCCTGGTGGTCAGTGGCCCGCGCCAGCTCACCGAGCTCGCCCAGCCGGTCGAGGAACCAGTCGTAGAGCGGCCGGTGCACGTCGAACTCGAGCGTGCACAGCGAATGGGTCACGCCCTCAATGGCGTCCGACTGGCCGTGGGCCCAGTCATAGGTGGGATAGATCGACCAGCGGCCGCCGGTGCGATGATGAGCCGCATGCCGGATCCGGTAGAGGATCGGATCGCGCAACTGCGGATTGGGATGGGCCATGTCGATCTTGGCCCTCAGCACCCTGGAGCCGTCCGGGAACTCGCCGGCCCGCATGCGTCGGAACAGCTCGAGGTTCTCCTCGGGCGAGCGGTCCCGATAGGGGCTGTTCTGGCCGGGCTCGGTGAACGATCCGCGCTGGGCCGAAATCGTCTCGGCGTCCTGGTCGTCGACGTAGGCCAGGCCCGCCTCGACGAGCCGCTCGGCCCATTCGGCCAGCTGCTCGAAGTAGTCCGATGCGTACAGCGTCTCCCCGGCGTCGAAGCCCAGCCAGCGGACGTCTTCCTCGATGGCCTTGACGAACTCCTCGTTCTCGGTCTCGGGGTTGGTGTCGTCCATGCGGAGCCGGCAGATACCGCCAAACTCCCGGGCGATGCCGAAGTTGAGGCAGATCGACTTGGCGTGGCCGATGTGCAGATAGCCGTTGGGCTCGGGCGGGAAGCGGGTCTGGACGCGCCCCTGGTACGTGCCGGCTCGGAGGTCGTCGATGACCAGGTCACGGATGAAGTCCACGCCCGGCTGGGGCGGGGTGCCGGGCTGGGGCGGGGCGGCCGAATCGCTCACATCACCAGGGTTGCCGCTCTTCGACCCCTGGGCAACCTCGGAACCGACGAGGCGGGGGGACAGGCCTGGCCGCGGGCTGCGGCGGCCCGGTCGGCGGACGGTCTAAGGTCCGCCCCGGAGCCACCGGTCACAAGGTGGCACACAACCTTCTGAACTGGGGAAACGGTGAAGATCGGGCTGTTCAACATCAATAACTTCGTCTGCTCGCACCCGGAGCACCTCGCCAGAGTGGCCCGCACGGCCGAGGCGGTCGGGATCGAATCGGTCTGGACCGGCGAGCACGTGGTCCTGCCCGACCCGCAGGTTCCGCCGTCGCCCGTCGCGCCCGAGGGCCGCATGCTCGACCCGGCGGTCGCGCTCACCTTTGCGGCGGCTCACACCGAGCGGGTCAAGCTCGGGACCGGCATCATCATCCTGCCGCAGCGCAACCCCTTGGTTCTGGCCAAGGAGCTGGCCTCGGTCGACGTGCTGTCGGGCGGCCGCCTGCTGTTCGGCGTGGGCGTTGGCTACCTCCAGCCCGAGTTCGACGCACTCGGCGTGTCGATGGAGGACCGCGGCAATCGGACGCTGGAGTACATCGAGGCCATGCGGGCCATCTGGAGCAGCGACAAGGCCGAGTACTCCGGCAAGTACGTGAGCTTCTCGGGGGTGTCCGCCAATCCCAAGCCGGCGCAGCCCGGAGGTCCTCCGGTGATCATGGGGGGCCACACGAAGGCGGCCCATCGCAAGGCGGTGACCCACAGTCAGGGCTGGTATGGCTTCGCGCTGGACCTCGAGGCGACGAAGAAGAACCTCGACGGGCTGGCCGCGGCGGCGGGGCGCTACGAGCGGCCGGCCGGGCTCGGGAAGCTCGAGATCACGGTGACGCCTCGCGGGCGGGTCGATGCGGATGCCGTGGCCCGTTTCGCCGACCTCGGCGTCGACCGACTGGTGCTGACCGGCCCGCGGGGCACCGCGGATGACGTCGACGCGCTGGTGGCCTTCGTCGAGCAGACCGGCAACGACCTGGTGGGGAAGGGGTGAACCCGTGATGGCGGAAACAGGAACGACGGGCGATCGCCTGGCCGGCAAGGTGGCGGTCATCACCGGCGGAGCGTCGGGTATGGGCAAGGCGACCGCGCTGCGCTTCCTGCGTGAGGGTGCACGGGTCGTCGTTGCCGACCTCAACCCGGATTCCGGGGCCGCCTACCTCAAGGAGGCGGGGTCGGTCGGCTTCGACGAGTCGGTTACCCGTTTCGTGCGGGTGGACGTGTCGGTCGAGGCCGACATCGAGGCGATGATCGGCTCCGCGGTCAGCGAGTTCGGCCAGCTCGACGTGCTGTTCAACAACGCCGGCGTGGGTGGCGCCTTCGGCCCGGTCACCGACCTGGTCGCCGAGGACTGGGACTACACCTTCGCAGTGCTGGTGCGCGGCGTGTTCCTGGGCATCAAGCACGGCGCCCGCGAGATGCGTGATCAGGGATGGGGCGGGTCGATTATCAACACCGCGTCCGTGGCCGCCCTGTCCGGTGGGGGTGGGCCGCTGTGCTACTCGGCCGCCAAGGCGGCGGTGTTGAACCTGTCCAAGGCGTCGGCCATCGAATTGGCGCCGGACCGCATCCGGGTGAACGCCATCTGCCCAGGTGGGATCCTCACGCCGCTGTTCCATCGGGGGAAAGAGGCGGCGGGGGCCGAGCGTTTGCGGAGCTTCCAGCCGTGGCCGGACATCGGGATGCCGGAGCACATCGCCGGGGCCGCCCTGTTTCTGGCGTCGGACGATTCGACGTTCGTGACCGGCGAGCACCTGGTGGTGGACGGTGGACAGACCGCGGCCGGGCCCTCCATGGGACTGGGCGGTCCCGCCCAGCAGGCGCCCGAGGGATTCGTCGGCGTGAACCGCGGGTCGACCGGCGAAAAGCCGGTCATCCGCCAGCGCCCCAGCTGAGCGCCAGCCGCAGTTCCCGACCCGGGGCGGCGCCCGCCCGCCCCGTCGTCTTGCGCGCAATAGGTGCTCAGTCGATCACGCTGCGCGCTGGACGCTCGGCCCGCCGAGAGGTTGTCGGCCA
>JAXDQG010000021.1:0-9407 GCA_034667945.1 Acidimicrobiia bacterium
TAGGACCGGAGCGATCCATGGGACGACTTGACGACAAGGTGGCGGTCATCACCGGAGCGGCCTCGGGCATCGGCGCGGCCACAGCCGAGCTGTTCGTGTCGGAGGGTGCCCGGGTCGTGATCGGCGACCTGCAGGACGAGGTGGGTGAGAAGTTCGCAGCGTCGCTCGGCGACCGGGCCATTTACCGCCACTGCAATGTCGCCCGAGAGGAGCAGGTGGCTGCGCTGATCGGTGCGGCCACCGACACCTGGGGCCGCCTGGATGTCCTGTACAACAACGCCGGTTTCGTGGGCGCCTCCGGTCCGTTCGAGTCGACCTCGGTCGACGAATACGACCTGACGATGGACGTGCTACTCAAGAGCGTGTTCCTCGGGATCAAGCACGCTTCGCCGATCATGAAGGCCCAGCACTCGGGATCGATCATCTCGACGGCCTCGGTGTGCGGCCTGGTGCCCGCCATCGGCACGCACCTTTACAACGTGGCCAAGGCCGGTGTGGTGATGATGACCAAGACGGCCGCGTTGGAGCTGGCCGAGTGGGACATCCGGGTCAACTGCATCTGTCCCGGGTACGTGGCCACGCAGCTGGCCGCGGGCCGGGCGCTGTCCGACATCGACGAGGGCGAGAACCAGGAGCGCTTGGAGAAGGTGCGGGGCCGCATGGGTGAATCGCAGCCCATGCACCGCATGGGCGAGCCGTTGGACATCGCCAATGTGGCGCTGTTCCTGGCGGCGGACGAGTCGACCTGGCTCACAGGGACCGCGCAGGTGGTCGACGGCGGGTTGACGCTGGGCAAGCCCTGGCGTAAGCAGCCCCGGTCGATGGTCGAACCGGGCCCGATCCGGATGTACAAGCCGCAGGACTAGTCCGGAGCCGGTGGGCGGCTTCCCCGAGGGGGCGCATGGGTCAGACGATGGCCGAGAAGGTGTTGGCCCGCTGCTCCGGTCGGGCGGACGTGGTCGCCGGGGAATACGTGACCGCCCGCCCCGACAAGCTCATGTGCCACGAGGCGTTTGCACCGTGCGCTCTGACGTTGCGGCGCATGGGCGTCGAGCGCCTGGCCGATCCCGACTCGGTCTACGTCATCATCGACCACTTCTTCCCGGCGCCCACGGCTGCGCACGCCAAATCGCATTCCATCGTGCGTGACCTGGTGGAGCGCTATGGCATCACCCACGACCTGGGCCACAGCGGCATCTGCCACCAAGTGATGGTCGAGGGCGGGCATGTGGGACCTGGCGAGTTGGTGTTGGGGACCGATTCGCACTCGACCACCTACGGCGCGCTCGGCGCCGCCGGAGCAGGGATCGGCGTGACCGAGATGACGTACGCGCTGGCGCTGGGAGAGCTGTGGTTCCAGGTGCCGCCGACGGTACGTTTTTCGCTCTCGGGTGCTGCCGGGCCGGCGATCATGGCCAAGGACGTGGTCTTGCGGTTGGCCGGTCAATTCGGCACAGACGTGGCGCAGTATGCCGCCATCGAATTCTCGGGGTCGCTGTGCGCTCAGATGGGCCTGGCTTCGCGGATGACGATGGCCAACATGGGAGCTGAGCTCGGGGCGAAGTTCGCCATGTTCCCGACCGAGGCATTCGGGCCGGATCAGGATGCGGAGTTTGCCGCCGTGCATTCGGTGGACGTGACGGGACTCGAGCCGCAAGTCGCCCAGCCCCACAACCCCGGCAATGTCGTGGGTGTTTCCGCGGTGGCCGGGGTGCGTGTGGACCAGGCGTTTCTTGGCTCATGCACCAACGCCCGGGTGGAGGACCTGGCCGTGGCGGCGCAGGTGCTGGCCGGGCGGCGGGTGCACCCCCGCACCCGGTTGATCGTCACGCCGGCGTCGCAGGCTGTCTACCTCGAGGCGTTGCGGGCGGGCCACATCGAAGCGCTGGCGGCTGCCGGCGCGGCGATCACCGCTCCTGGCTGCGGTGCCTGTCCCGGAGGGCACAGCGGCGTGATCGGACCGGGTGAGGTCTGCGTGTCGTCGACGAACCGGAACTTCCGCGGACGAATGGGCTCGGCGGAGGGGTTCGTGTATCTGGCGTCGCCGGCGGTGGTGGCCATGGCCGCGTTGACGGGCGAGTTGAGCGACCCTCGAGAGCTGGTGAGCGAGCCGTGGCTGTGATCCGCGTCGGCAGCGGCAGTGAGGCGCCCTCGTTGATGCGGCGGGGCCGGGTGTGGAAGTTCGGCCACGATGTCGACACCGACGTCATGGCGCCCTGGGACACCATCAGTGCGCCGTTCGAGGAGCGTCGAGCGCGGGTGTTGCATATCCGCCCGGAGTTCGTTGAGGGCATGCGGCCGGGTGATGTGGTGGTCGCCGGGCGTAATTGGGGCTGTGGGTCGTCGCGGGAGCAGGCGGCCGAGAACTTGAAGCTGTTGGGCGTTGGCGCGGTAGTGGCGGAGTCGTTCGGCCGCATCTACTTCCGCAACTCCGTGGCCATCGGCTTCCCGAATCTGGCGTGCCCAGGGGCGTGGGCGGCGTGCGAGGACGGGGACGAGGTAGAGGTCGACGTGGAGGGGGCTGTGGTTCGTAACTTGACCTGGGGGATTGAACTTCGGGGGACGGCGTGGACCGAGGACATGCTGGCCATCGTCCGGGCCGGCGGGCTGCTGCAGGTCCTGCGGCAGCGCCTCGGACTGGGTTAACGCCCCGCCCAGCGCGGGGGTCGCCTCTCGGCGAAGGCGCGTGGGCCCTCCCTGGCATCGTCGGACGCTCGTCGGCGTCGCTCCCAATCGAAGACGGTGCCGCCGGCCTCGGGGAGCGTGAGCTCGAGGCCGGCCATGGCACTCTGTTTCGTAGCTCTGACTGCGAGCGGCGCGCAGGCGAGGATGTCGGCGACCCAGGCGTCTACCGCTTGGTCCAGCTGGTCGCCCGGGACGACCTCGTTGACGAGACCCAGCTCATAGGCCCGTTGCGCGGTCATGTGCCGTCCGGTCAGCAGGTGCCCCATGGCAACCTTGAGGGGGATCTGCCGGGGGAGGCGATGCACGCCCATGGCGCCGGCGATGAGGCCTCGTCGAGGCTCGGGTAGGCCGAGTTCTGCGTGGTCGGCCGCGACAATGATGTCGCAGGCCAGGGCCAGCTCCAGGCCACCCCCAAGCGCGTGACCGTTGAGTCGGGCGATGATCGGCTTGGTCATGTCGAAGCGGTCGGTGAGCCTGCGGACCTTGCGCATCTTGGCGGCGTCCTCGGCTGCGCCTTCTGGGCCGCGGGCGTTCGACTCGGCGAGCTGCTTGAGGTCACGGCCCGCGCAGAAGGACCTTGTGCCCGCGCCCGTGAGGACCGCTACCCAGAGGTCGTCATCTTGTTCGAATCGGTCGAGCGCGGCCGAGAAGGCGATGTGCGTGTCGGGATCGAAGGCGTTGAGCCGCTCAGGACGGTTGATGGTGAAGCGCGCGAGGTGGTCCTGCGTGTCGAGGCTGATCGGATCTTCGGCCATGGGCGGGGAGCGTAAGCCCGTTGGTGGCGGCGGTGTTTGCCAAGTCGCCTGCGGTCATCTGCGGTCATCTGCGGTCACCGATGCTGCCGTGCAATGATCGCCGCATGCTGCTGGATGGAAAGTCCGCCATTGTCACCGGCGCCGGCTCGGGAATCGGCCGGGCCTCCGCCATCCGTTTCGCCGAGGAGGGGGCGGCGGTGGTCGTTGCCGACGTGAGGCTGGCCAAGGCGGCCGAGACGGCGGAGATGATCAAGGGGTCTGGCGGGCAGGCCGTCGCTGTCGAAGCGGACGTGCGGCGGGCGGATGAGGTCGAGCGGATGATCGGCGCTGCCGTCGAGAACTTCGGCGGATTGCAGGTCCTCTTCAACAACGCGGGGACGATCCGCCCTGGGAACGCGGTGCAGCTCGCGGAGGAGGACTGGCACCTGGTGATGGACACCAATGTGACGTCGGTGTACCTGGGCGCCAAGTACGCCGTGCCGGTCATGACGGAAGGCGGGTCCATCATCTCGACGGCGTCGGTATCCGGGTTGGCGGGCGACCCGTCATCGATCGTGTACGGCGCCTCGAAGGCTGCCGTGGTGAACCTGACCCGGTGTTTGGCGGTGGATCATGCCAGGCAGGGCATTCGCGTGAACTGCATCTGCCCAGGCGCGATCGACACGCCTCCGGTAGGGCGCATGCTGTCGGGCGAAGGCGCTCGAGAAGCGGCAGGACGGACACATCTGCTCGGTCGCATCGGGCGGCCCGAGGAGATCGCCGCTGCGGCGGTGTGGCTGGCGTCCGATGAGGCGTCGTTCATCACCGGCCAGGCGCTGGTAGTGGATGGAGGACTGACCGCTCAGTCGCACCTGCGCAACATGGGTGATCCTCGCCCAGCGCATCGGAGGGCCTAGTCGCCCGACGGGTCGGCGCCGGTTCAGGCCGGAAGCTCGTTCTCCCGGTTCTGTTCGGCCTGCTCCTCCCCGGTGCGGTTGGAGGCGGAGCGCGGCGTCGTTCGTCTCGGAGGGCAGCCGGCTCGCCGTTGCGGGCGTCCGCTGCATGCATGTCCGGAAGGCGCGGCTCCTGGCTGTCGCCTTGCTGCTGGGCGGGGTCTCGCTGGGCCATGCGCAGTGGGTTACCCGGGGTCGGGGAATGGCACTCGCGGGGCTTGGGCCTGGCCCCGGCGGCCGAGGGGGCTCCCCGGTCGTAGCCCCGGCGGGCGCAGCGTCCTCGTGCCATTCCCGCCGGTTTCAACCACTCTGAGCGTTCGCCCCGCGCTCTTCGCGCTTAAGCGTCCCCTGCGCGACGTGCGGCAAAGGTGCGTAGTTCACCGATTCGATGTCGATTCGTTGAAAACACAGGCTCAAATTGTCCTACCCCGTGGGGATACTCTTTTGCGACGGGTCGGCGGCTCCCCACTAAGAGCCCCCAGATAACCACCTCACGTGATATGAGGTTCAGCCCCGTGGCGCTCACGCCCGACCCCAACGACCTCCCCGTCGGCCCCCGCCGCACGCCCGACCACCACGGCGACGACCCGCTTCCCAGCGACGACCAGCTGCACGAGGACGCCTACGAACCGCCCACCCACAACCGCTACATCCACGGCCGCGACCTCGTCCCCATCCGCCGCCTGCAAGACGGCCGCCGGGTCAACCGCCGCATTCAGCGCCTCCTCACCCAGGAGGACCACCTTCGCGACCAGATCCGCCAGCTCGACCAGCAGCTCCTCGAGATCGCCGCCAAGCGCCAACAACTCCTCCAGCAGGCCAAGCGCCTCAACGACAAGATCCGCCCGGTCTTCCACGAATGCCAAGGCCGGCGCCGGCGTCATGTCAGCCACGAAGAACCTCTGCCACCCACCACCGCGAAGCCAACGCTCATCAGCGGCAGAGAACTCAGGGCGATATGCCTCGTCTTCCTCCGCCAGGCCGGCCGGGCACTCACCCTGCGCGACCTGCACATCCAGTTGCACCTGGCCGGCTACGGCATCGAGCACCGGCACCCCGCCAAGGCGCTCGCCGACGCCTTGGGCCACGAGACCGACGCCCAACGGTGTCACCGCGTCAAACGGGGCGTCTACACGGTTAGAAGCCCAGCGCGGCGCACCGACCAACCACCCGTGGCGCTGCCGGACTTCTAAAAGACCTCACGCATCTACGGACGCCAGCGACAGCACCGCCAAGCGCCAGTCGTCGTACTCCATGTCCGGATTGTCCCTGTCGAGGGCCTCCAGGCGCTGCTCGCGCCCCACCGGCCCGGTCAACGTCAGGTCGCAAATCTCGTCCGCCCCAACCGTCGACGTGGTCAGCACCACCTTGGTTCCGGCCGGCTGCGGACGATCGGCCAGCAGACCCCAGCGCAGGACCCGCAAGAGTGAAGCCCTGGCGTGCTGATCATCGGTCGGCGTGTCGGCCGCCGGCGTATTTCCCCCGACCAGAACCACAACGGCCTCGTGTGCCAGCACCGGCAAGATCATCGCGGCCGCGTCGAAACGGGCCACGATCCCCCGCGTCAAGAAGTCACGGAAGCGGGCGGTCACCGTCGACGCCTCCGACGCAATGGTCACCGGCAGCTGCACGTAGGCCCTCACGGACCCCGCCGACAGCTGAGCCACGCGACCGGGCAACAACCCCAAGTCCGTCACAGCCACGATGTCCGACGGCCCGACACCGGCCCGACCAAGCGCGGCCACGACCTCCTCCACGCGCTCCGACGAGCCCGTGACAACGATCGTGCGGCTGCTCAGAGGATCCTCGCTCGACACCACCGACCACCCCACCCCTGCTTGCCCGACTGTCTGCTCTGCGACGCCCAGTCGAACGTACCCCTACTCGTGCGCGATCGCCTCCAAGATGTTCAACCGGGCCGCTCTTCTCGCCGGAAGCAGGGCGGCCAGCAACCCGGCCAGGATGGCCACCACCACATAGCCAACGAGCTGCCCGAACGGCACGGCCACCGCCTTGATGAAGGCCGCGGGCACCGCCACTGCGACCAGCAAGCCCAGCCCCACGCCCACGAAGGCGCCGATCAACGCACCAAAGAAGGCCACCAGCGCGGCCTCCCAGCGCACCATCCGGCGCATCTGCCGCCGAGACATCCCGACCGCCCGCAACAGGCCGAACTCGCGTATCCGCTCGTACACCGACAGTGCCAGCGTGTTGGCGATTCCGATCATCGAGATGATCACGGCCAACGCCAGCAACGCGTTCACCACCGCGATGAGGATGTTGACCTGCTGCTCCTGGTTCTTCTGGAAGGCGGCTCGGTCCTGCACCTTCAGCTGAGGGGCAATGGCGGTCACGGCAGCAGACACAGCCGCGGTCGTCGCGGCCCGGTCCACCCCGGGCGCGAAGCGGGCCGCGGCCAAGAACACGTTGGGCCGGTTGGGGAAGTTCTCGTCGTAGGTCGCGTTGTCCACCAGCCAATTGGCCCCGATCACGCTGGCGTCGTCGTAGATACCGACCACCTCGAGGGTCTTGGTGCCGCTCGAGGGGAAGGTCGCCCGCACCCGGCTCCCAATCGACAGGTTCAGATCCTTGGCCGGGTCCTTGTGCACGAACACCTGGTCCTTGCCCAGGTTCTCGAGGCGGCCCTGCTTGACACCGATGTCCAACAGTTGCGTCAGTGCCTTCGGGTCGCCGGCAGCGAATTGCTTGGTCGACCCGTCCACCTGGAAGGCCGCGGCCCGGAAGCCACTCGCAGTCGCCACGCCCGGCACCTTCTTGGCTGCGTCCACCACCGCCGGTGGAAAGCCGGACCCGGTGTTGTTGTTCGTGGTGATGAACAGGTCGGCCGTGATCGAGCTGCGCAGCGACTCGCTGAACGACTGCTTCACGGACGCGCCCAGCACGCTTATGGCGGACACCAACGCCAGTCCGATCATCAGCGCCGAAGCGGTCGACGAGGTCCGCCGCGGGTTGCGCGCCGCGTTCTCCCGCGCCAGTCGGCCCGGCACGCGAAACACTCGCCCGAGCGGCTTGCCCATCGTGCTCACGACCGGCCGGGCGATCAGATGGCTCAAGCCGGCCACACCGAGGAAGACCAGAGCGGCCCCAAGGCCACACAGCGACAGCGTCAGCCCCGTACCGCCGGGCCGGCCGTAGAGGGCCTCGAGCAGGATGGCCAGTCCGCCCACGGTCACAACGGCGGCGCCGACAGCCCGCCGCCCCACATGGGCCGGCTCCATGTCCCAAGTGCCCGAGATGGCGGCGATGGGCGGCACAGTGGCCGCCCGCCGCGCCGGGCGTAGCGCGGACAACAAGGTCACGGCGAACGCCACGATCAGCGCGACGATCAGGGTCCGAGGGGTGATGACGATGCTGGTCGACGGCAGATCCCCGCCGAGGCTGTTGATGAGCGCCCGGATGCCCAGCGCGATGAGCACACCGACCCCGACGCCCACGACCCAGGACACCGCGGCCACCACCGCCGCTTCGCCCAGCACCATTCGCCGGACCTGGCGGCCGGCCGCGCCGATCGCCCGCAACAGGGCCAGCTCACGCACCCGTTGGCCCAGGAGGATGGCGAAGGTGTTGTTGATGATGAAGCACGACACGAACACGGCCACCCCGGCGAATACCAGCAGGGCCGTGCCGAAGATGTTGATGATGCCCGAGAACTGACCCTGGGCATCCTTCACCAGCTGCTTGTTGTCGATGGCCTCGAGGCCATGAGGCAGCTGTTGCTGGATGCGATCACGCAGCTCAGTGGGAGGAACCCCCGGCGCAGCCCGGACGTCGATGGTGGTGTAGTTGCCGTGGGTAGAGAGGATCTGCGACGCGGTCTCGGTGTCCCAAGCCACCAGATAAGCCCCGGCCAAGCTGTTGGACGTTCCGAACTTGAACGTGCCGACGAGCGTGAAGTCGTGGCGCCCATCAGGTAACAGTACCGATGCACGCTGGCCGATCTTGTAGCCCGACTTCTCGGCGGCCGTCACGTCGAGGGCCACCTCGTCGAGAGCCGCGGGCTGCTTCCCGTCCACCAGATGAAGCGGATTGAGCTCCGGGTCGTTCCCCCACGACACACCGATCGTCGGCGCGGCCTTCGGCGTCTTGGCCTTCCCGTCGGGGCCGATGATGACCACACCCTCTTCGCTGACCGCGCCCTCGGCGGCCGCCACGCCGGGCACTTGGCGCACCATAACCAGGGTCTCCCGCGGCACCGGGTTGCCCGTGCCCCGCGTACCGAACGCCACCTGGCTGCGGACCTGGACGTCGATGCCCTTGTTGACCTCCTTGACCAGGCTGGAGAACACGTCCTTGAGGCTGTCGGCCACGATGAAGGAGCCGGACACGAAACCCACACCCAGCACGACCGCCACCGTCGTGAGCAGGAAGCGGACCTTGTTGTCCAGCATGCTGCGCCACGACAGCTTGACCGTGGGGCTCATTCGGCCAACCTCTTCAAGGCGTCCAGCACCCGGTCCGCCGTCGGATCAACCATCTCGTCGATGATCCGCCCATCGACGAGGAACACCGCCCGGTCGGCGTAGCCCGCGGCCACCGGATCGTGGGTGACCATCACGATGGTCTGACCGAAGCGCTTCACGGCGTCGCGCATGAAGCCCAGCACCTCGGCGCCGGTGCGTGAGTCGAGGTTGCCGGTGGGCTCGTCCGCGAAGACGATCTCAGGTTTGTTTGCCAGCGCCCGGGCCACCGCCACCCGTTGCTGCTGTCCGCCGGAAAGCTGGTTCGGTCGGTGGTTCAGCCGGTCACGGAGGCCGACGGTGTCGATCACGATGTCGAGCCAGGCCTGGTCCGGCTTGCGACCGGCCAGGGACATCGGCAGCGTGATGTTCTCCATCGCAGTCAACGTGGGGATCAGGTTGTACGCCTGGAAGATGAACCCGACGCGGTCCCGACGAAGCTCGGTGAGGTCTTTCTCGCTCAGGGCGGTCACATCTTCCTGGCCGATGGAGGAGTGGCCGGAGGTGAGCTTGTCGAGCCCGGCCATGCAGTGCATCAGCGTGGACTTGCCGGACCC
>JAXDQG010000022.1:0-4408 GCA_034667945.1 Acidimicrobiia bacterium
CAGGACGTCAACGCGATCGACCTCGCGGGCGCGGACGACGTACTCGCGAAGGAACTGGAGGTCGCCGCCGCGGACAACCTCAAGCGGGTCGTCCGTCCACAGGCTGTGGATTACTTTGCGGCACCGGGCATCGAGCGCCTCACCGCCTTCCTCGAAACGAAGACGGTCTGGCACCCGACGGGCGCACTGGGCGCGTCCGGCTCGTCGTACTGACGGCCACCGCGCCGACCACCGCGTCCGTCGTACTGACGGCGGGCACCGAAGACGGGAGAGCCGCGCTTCCCCACCGTCCGGGGGAGGCGCGGCTCTCTCTTCGGCCTTCGCACGACTCGCCGCCGCACGACTCGCCGCACGACCGACTGTTGTGCGACCGCGTGTTGCACGACCGGCAGTTGTACGGCTCAGTGCAGCAGGCCCGTCACCTGTCCCAGTACCGGAACCGCGCTCAGCGACTGGGCCTGGGCGACCGGGGCCGTCAGCATGGTCGTGGCCAGCGGCGGGAAGTCGGCGACCTGGGTGGCGAGCCCGTTGTCGAGGGGGTCGACACCCGTGCCGGCCAGCGGGTTGGGCTTCAGACCCGCGACCGGGCCGGTCACGTAACCGACGGTCCCGGTCAGTGCCTGGACGCCCGCCTGCGGGTTGACGTTGCCCAGGGAGGTGGGCCGGGTGCGGACCACGTCGACGACTGGTTCGGTGTCCGCGGCCGCCGAGGTCGCTCCCACGCCCACCGCGATGCCCGCGGTCGTGAGGGCCAGCAACGCGCGCCGGGCGGTCTGGTTCTGGTGGGCCGGGAATCGTGCCATGACTGGTGCCACCTTCTGATGCTCTGAGTAATCAGGTCGATGCGAAGGGTAGTTGAGGTGTGATGCCCGTTCCAAAGCCGACCCGCGGGGTCGGCCGGGGGCGCTCGATGCGTCAGACTGGTGTCTCGTGAGTTCACATCTCCCGAATTCCGCGACAACCGCCCGCGTCGTGCTGCTGTGCGGCCCCTCGGGCTCCGGCAAGTCCCTGGTCGCGGCCCACTCCGGCCTTCCGGTCCTGCGCCTCGACGACTTCTACAAAGAGGGCAACGACCCGACGCTGCCGCAGGTGGCGGGGAGTTCGGACATCGACTGGGACCACCCGCTGTCCTGGGACGCGGACGCCGCGGTCGCGGCGATATCGGAGCTGTGCCGGACGGGGCGTACGAGCGTTCCGATGTACGACATCTCCCTCAGCGCGCGTACGGGCGAGGAGACCGTGGACATCGCGGGGGCGTCCGCCTTCATCGCGGAGGGCATCTTCGCCGCGGAGATCGTGGCGCGGTGCCGTGAGGCCGGAGTGCTGGCCGACGCGCTGTGCCTGAACCGGGGAGCGGTGGCCACGTTCCGGCGGCGGTTCCTGCGGGATCTGCGGGAGGGGCGCAAGTCCGTGCCGTTCCTGCTGCGTCGCGGCTGGCGGCTGATGCGGGCCGAGCGGTCGATCGTGTCCCGGCAGGCCGCGCTCGGCGCGCACCCCTGCGACAAGGACGAGGCCCTGGACCGGCTGGCCGCCGCGTCCGCCGGACACTCCCCGGCACCACGCCCGACGACGGCGTAGCGACACCTCCCCCGGGCACAAACGAAAGGAGGCCCAGTCAGACCCCCCGGTCTGCCTGGACCCACTCTCGTTTTCCCCCGTGGTCCCCCGTGACCCCGTTGGTTCCCCCCGGTACTGCTCCCCCGTGCTGTCCGCCGCCTCCCCCCGGAGTGACGAACACCCTGCCCGCTACCTCCCCCCGGAGTGACGGGCATCCCCCCACACCCTTCAGGCGACAAGCTCCCCGAAGGACTCTTCCTCGTCACGGCCGAAGCTGAGGACCTGGTCCTCGCGCAGCCGGCGGAGTGACCGCCAGATGCTGGACTTCACCGTGCCGACACTGATGTCGAGGATCTCCGCGATCTCCGGGTCCGTGCGGCCCTCGTAGTAACGGAGGACCAGCATGGTGCGCTGGAGTTCGGGCAGCCGGGCGAGCGCCTGCCACAGGACGGCGCGCAGCTCGGTGCCGCGCATCGCGTCCGTGTCGCCGGGCGTCTCCGGCAGTTCCTCGGTCGGGTACTCGTTCAGCTTGCGGCGGCGCCACGCGCTGATGTGCAGATTCGTCATCGTCCGGCGGAGGTATCCCCCGACGGCCGCCTTGTCGCTGATCCGGTCCCATGCCCGGTACGTCGAGAACAGCGCGCTCTGGAGCAGGTCCTCGGCCTCGAAGCGGTCACCGGTCAGGTGGTAGGCGGTTGCGTACAGGGAGGCGCGGCGCTCCTGGACGTAGGCGGTGAACTCCGCCTCCGACAGCGAACGACGCTCCCCCGAGCCCTCCCCGTACGCGGTTCCCCCGACCGTGCCCATAGCGGCTACCGCCGCGGGCTCCCCCGTGAGACCGTCAACCACCGTCATGTACGCGGTGTGCTGACGCCCAGCGCCGCGAGCGCACCCCCGCCCGCTCACGGCGCCGGACTTCTCGGAACCCCGGCCCCCGTTCACGTCGTGCAGACGCGTGATCACTGCGCTGGTGCTGTTGCTGTGCAGCGTGTTCATCTCGCGCCCCCCGTCGTGGACTTCCGGTGTTCTGCTTGCCCAGGCTGTGCTTCCTTGCCTGTGCCGAGAAGCTTGCCCTCGCACCTTCATGACCGTGTCCGCCGACTGTCACAGACCTGTCACAGGGGTCGGCCTCAGGGAAGACACAGCTTGGTCACAGAGAGCAGCGCTACACGTACGTACCTGTACAGGTGTCGATACCGCACCCCGCCATGGGCCAGAATGAGCCCCGTGCCTTCCCTGTTGCTGATCGAGGACGACGACGCCATCCGTACGGCCCTGGAGCTGTCTCTGACGCGCCAGGGTCACCGGGTTGCCACCGCTGCCACCGGCGAGGACGGCCTGAAGCTGCTGCGTGAGCAGCGGCCGGACCTGATCGTGCTGGATGTCATGCTGCCCGGCATCGATGGTTTCGAGGTGTGCCGGCGCATCCGGCGCACGGACCAGCTGCCGATCATTCTGCTGACCGCGCGCAGCGACGACATCGACATCGTGGTCGGACTGGAGTCCGGCGCCGACGACTATGTCGTCAAACCGATCCAGGGACGGGTGCTGGACGCCCGGATCCGGGCCGTGCTGCGACGCGGGGAACGCGAGTCGACCGACGCGGCGAGCTTCGGCTCCCTGGTCATCGACCGCGCGGCGATGACCGTCACGAAGAACGGCGAGGACCTCCAGCTCACGCCCACCGAGCTCAGGCTGCTCCTGGAGCTGAGCCGGCGGCCCGGCCAGGCCCTGTCGCGGCAGCAGTTGCTGCGGCTGGTCTGGGAGCACGACTACCTCGGTGACTCGCGCCTGGTGGACGCCTGTGTCCAGCGGCTGCGCGCCAAGGTCGAGGACGTTCCGTCGTCCCCGACACTGATCCGCACGGTCCGTGGTGTCGGCTACCGGCTGGACACGCCTCAGTGACCCAAGCGCAAGGGGGGATCCGCGGCTGGGCCGCGGCTCGCAAGGGACATCTGACACGACTGCGCTTCACCAGTCTGCGGCTGCGGCTCGTCGTGGTCTTCGGACTCGTGGCGCTCACCGCCGCGGTGTCCGCGTCCGGGATCGCCTACTGGCTCAACCGCGAGGCGGTGCTCACCCGCACCCAGGACGCGGTGCTGCGCGACTTCCAGCAGGAGATGCAGAACCACGCGGGCCTGCTGCCCGAGCTCCCCGAGCGGTACGAACTCCAGCGCACCGCGCAGAACATGGCCAACAGCAGCCAGCGCTTCAGCGTGCTGCTCGTCGCGAAGGACTCCGACGGCGAGGCGCTGTACGCCAACTCCGGGGCCCTGAACGGCTTCTCGGTCCAGGACGTCCCCGAGTCGCTGCGGGCCGCGGTGAACGAGACGCAGGAGGTCGACTCCTCCAACAAGTACGCGTACCACCTGTACTGGCAGCGGATCGTCGACGACGGCACCCCGTATCTCGTGGCCGGCACCAAGGTCATCAACGGCGGCACCACCGGCTACATGCTCAAGTCGCTGGAGCCGGAGGCGAAGGACCTCAACTCCCTTGCCTGGTCGCTCGGTATCGCCACCGGTCTCGCGCTGATCGGCTCGGCGCTGCTCGCGCAGGCCGCCGCCACGACCGTACTGAAGCCGGTGCACCGGCTCGGGGTCGCCGCCCGCCGGCTCGGCGAGGGCAAACTGGACACCCGGCTGCGGGTGTCCGGCACCGATGAACTCGCGGATCTGTCACGGACGTTCAACGACGCGGCCGAGGCCCTGGAGAAACGGGTCGACGACATGGCCGCGCGGGACGAGGCGTCCCGGCGGTTCGTCGCCGACATGAGCCATGAACTGCGGACGCCCCTCACCGCGATCACCGCCGTGACGGAGATCCTGGAGGAGGAGCTGGAGGCGGAGTC
>JAXDQG010000023.1:0-4452 GCA_034667945.1 Acidimicrobiia bacterium
CACCGGCCGGCTGCCTCCGGGGCAGACGCCGACGCGACGCTTCCCGGTGGTCGGCGAGTCGGTGCCCACCGAGGCTGTGTTCAACCTCCCAGCGTGGCGACTGCAGGTCAGCGGGCTGGTCCTCAACCAGCTCTGCCTCACCTACGACAACGTCCGCGCGCTCGGCCACGACGACATCACCGTCGACGTGCACTGCGTCACCGGCTGGACCCGCTTCGCCACCACCTTCACGGGCCTGCCGCTACGAGCCGTGGTCGACCTCGCGGGCGGTTCCGCCCCTGAGGCCCGCTTCGTCCGTTTCGAGGCCTACTCGTCCCGGAACCACGACACCACACTGCCGCTGGAGCTAGCCTTGGCCGAGTGCTGGCTCGTCCATGCCGTCGACGGTCAGCCGCTCGACGTAGCCCACGGCTGGCCGCTCCGTGTTCTGGCCCCGAGCCGCTACTTCTCGAAGTCGGTCAAGTGGTTGCACACCATCGAACTGCTGGCCGAGGATCGGCCCGGGTACTGGGAGCGCGAGTCCTCGTACCACACCAATGCCGATCCTTGGCCCGGTGACCAGCGCTTTTCCAGCGGGTCGTTGCGGCCGGAACAAGCCGAGGCCTTCCGGCGCGCCAGAGATTTCGGCACGTACCGGGGCCGCGTCCTGATCGGGCTGGATCTGTCGGGCTGGCGCCCGCGCTCGGCGGATCTGAGAGGGCTCCAGCTCAAAGGCTGCGATCTCCGTCGCGCCGGCTTGGCGGGCAGGGATCTGCGCCAGGCGAACCTGTCGCTGTCGGATCTGCGAGGCGCCGACCTGCGGGGTGCAGATCTGTCCGGGGCGGACATCGAGGGGGCGGACTTCACCGGCGCCGACCTACGAGGAGCCGATCTGCGCGGAGCAGCCTGCTCGGCCACCAAGCTCGTGGGAGCCCGGGTGGAGGGAGTGCGCTGGGCTGGAGCCGTGGGACTGCTGGAGGATCAGGAGGCGTGGCTGATGACCCGGGCCGCCGGGCCAGCGATTTGATCCGAGGCCGCTGGCCACATCCTCATTCGCCGGCGGCTTCCAGCACCTCTTCCGACCACTCCAGCGCAAGGACCTCGGCGACGGTCGTCGGATCGTGGAACAGCCGGCTGGCTGGGCTGGCGCCCGTCAACGCGTCCGCGCACAGCACCACCGCGGCGCCGGTGTAGCTGGTGCGCTCGTCGGCCGGGAAGTTCACCTCGTCGGGATAAACCCGTCCTGTCCAGTAGTGCCCGCTGGCCCGGTCTCGCAGCAGCTGCGCCGCCCGGAACAGGTCCAGCGCTCGTCCCCGGTCGCCGACGCGGAGATGGGCGAGGGCGCACTCGCAGGTCTCAGCCGCGGTCACCCCTGGTTGATCGGCCCCGCACCGCACGCCCAGCACCGTGCGGTCCGATGAGCGATCGGCGGCGGGCGAGTCCGAGGTGTCGGCAGGGGCCGTGAGCGCGAAGCGTTGCCAGCCCCCGGCCAGTCGGTCCCGGGCGACCTCGCCGCAGACGGCCCCGACCAGGACGGGGTAGTACCAGTCCATGGCCCAGCGGTGCTTGGGCGCGAAGGCGTCGGGATGGTGGACGATCGCGTGCAACAGCCGACCGGTGCACTCCTCCCAATCTGGCCGTTCGTGGCCCAGCTGCTCGGCGATGGCCAGCGCGCAGCGAAGGCTGAGGGAGATCGACGACGACCCGGTGAGCAGCGCGTACGGCCACGGGGTCCCATCGGCATGGCGGGCCCACAAGATCTCGCCCCGACGTGCCTGGAGCCCGAGCACGAAGTCGATCGCCCGCTCGACCGTCGGCCACAGCCCCTCGAGAAACCCCTGGTCCCGGTGGCAGAGCCAGTGGTGCCAGACGCCAGTGGCGGGATAAGCGCACACGTTGGCGTCGAGCTTGTCCTCTTCGACGCGGTCGGCGAGCTCGTAGCGGTGCCACGCGCCGTCGGGGCGCTGGCGGGCCACCAGCCAGTCGAAGGCGCGTTCCGCTTCCTGTCTCTGGCCGCCGACCAGGAGGGCCATGGCGGCCTCGGTGTGGTTCCACGGATCGGCGTGACCGCCGGGGAACCAGGGGATCATCCCCGACGGCAGCTGCCACGAGGCAATGGCGTCGACTGTCTCACAGAGGTCTCGCTGGCTGAGACCCACCTCCTCCACGTCACGCAGCCACATCGACGCCCTCCGTCTGCCCGGTGGCGTTGGGCTGCTCGGCCGGACGGTCCGGGATGCCGTCGCCCGCACGCCGAGGACGGGAGGCGTAAACGACCACGCTCTTGCCGATGACCGGGCTGAGCAGCCTGTCGGCCAGTCGGGTGACCCGCGGCCGGCGGACGATGTCCCACACCAAGGCCCGGTGATAGGCGAGGACGAGCGGGTGATCGTCGCGGTGCAGACCGACCGCGCACTTCAGCCACCAGTAGGGGCTGTGCAGGCCGTGGGCTCGGTGGGAGGCCGTGGGCTGGAAGCCCGCCTGGAGCAGGCGGGCGCGCAGAACGGTGAGCGAGTAGATGCGGATGTGTCCGCCGGGGGCGGCCGGCGCCGGGTAGTCGCGACTCAACTTCCAGCAGAGCGTCTCGGGCAGCCAGGCCGGCACGGTCACCGCCAAGGTGCCGCCGGGGCGCAGCACTCGGTGAAGCTCGGCCAGGGCGGCCACGTCGGCCGGAATGTGCTCCAGGACTTCGGCGGCGATGACCCGGTCGAAGGAGGCGTCGCAAAAGGGCAGCTCGAGCGCCGAGCCGCGGACCGGGACCCCGGACGCGCCCGTGGGAATCTCGCCGGCCGCCGACATGGCGCCGAACGTGTCGAGACAGCCGATGAGCTCGTCGTGCCCGAGATCGCATGGGACGGCGATGGCACCTCGCCGGGCCGCCTCGAAGGCGTGTCGGCCGAGGCCCGCCCCGATGTCCAGCAGGCGGTCCCCCGGTTCCAGCCCGAGCTTGTCGTAATCGACGGTCAGCATGTGCGGCGGCGCATACTTCGTCAGGCCCGGCCGGTGTCCGCGAGGAGAGCCCGGTAGTGCTCGACCGTGTGCGCGGCCATGACCGACCACGACCAGTTGTGCAGCACACGCTGGCGGCCGGCTGCCCCGATCGAAGCACGGAGCGTCGCCGAGCCCAGGTGACGGCGGAGCGCGGCAGCCAGGGCTTCGCTGTCGCCGGGAGGGACCAGCACGGCAGTTTCCCCGTCGGGTCCGACCACCTCGGGGATGGCCCCGCCGGTGGTGGCGATGAGCGGCACGCCGCAGCTCTGGGCTTCGATGGCCGGGAGCGAGAATCCCTCGTAGAGCGAGGGAACCACCGCCAGCTCCGACTCGGAGTACAGCTCGATGATGCGCTGCTCCGGGACGCCGGAGACGAATTCGACGTGCTGCTCGAGGCCGAGGCGGCTGATGGCGGCGTCCGACTGGCCGCCTTCCTTGCGCTTTCCTATGACGACGAGGTGTGCTTCCGGACGTTCGGTGCGGACCTTGGCCAGGCCCTCGAGCAGGAATCTCAGTCCCTTGAGAGCCACATCCGCGGACGCGGTGGTGATGATGCGTCCGGGCACCGGGCTGATGTGCTGCAGCGGGCGGAAGAGCTCGGTGTCGACGCCGACGGGCACGATGTGCAGGCGTTTCGGGTCGACGCCGAAATCGGTGACGATGTCGTCGTAGCTGTTCTGCGAGACGGTGATGACACGATCGAGGCGCCGGGCGACCCGGGTCTGCATTCTCACGAAGCCGTACCAGCGGGACTTCGACCAGCGCTCCCACCGGGTGCGGGCGTGTTCTCGCTCGAGCCGCTTGTCGACCGTGATGGGATGGTGGACGGTCGCGATGACCGGAAGGCCGTCCCTGGCCATCAACAGCAGGCCGTAGCCGAGGCACTGGTTGTCGTGCACCAGGTCGAAGCGGCTCCCGTGCTGCTGCAGCCAGGCCCGGGCACGCAGCGAGAAGGTGAGCGGCTCGGGGAAGGCGCCGGTGGAGAACTGGGTGACCTCGAGCCAGTCGGTCCAGTGCTTCAGCTCGCCGATCCACGGCATGCGCATGGGGTAGTGGTCGTTGTAAATGTCCAGGCTGGGCAGCTTGTGCAGCGGCACGCGCGGGTCGAGCTCAGGGTAGGGCTGACCGCCGAGGACCTCGACGTGGTGGCCGAGGTCGACGAGGGCCTTGGTGAGATGGCGGGTGTAGACGCCTTGCCCGCCGACATGCGGCTTTCCCCGGTAGCAGAGGTACGCGATCCGCAGCGGGCGGTCGTCGGAGGGCGACACCGCCCGGTGGGATTGCACGGCCCACCAGCGTGGTTGGCCGATGAGGGCATTGCAAGCGCGTGGTCAGTTGCCGGTTGGATGTGGCCTGGCTGAGGGCGCAACCTGACCGGAGTCGCGTGGTGTCTGTGCTACGCAGAGTGGCGCTCGCTCGCCGAATTCGCTCGTCGAGTGCTGGGTTGCGAGCGCGAATTCGCTCGATGTGTCACGTCGAATC
>JAXDQG010000024.1:0-5681 GCA_034667945.1 Acidimicrobiia bacterium
GTAGGAGTGCATGCCCCGGTAGCCGAGCGTGTCGATCGCTCGGCCCTCCATCTTTCCGCCGGTGCCCTCCTGGGTGAAGTTGAAGCCGTGGCCCTCGCCCCGCGGCTTGGGGACGATGAACAGGGACAGGCCGCGATGCGTCTTGCTGCGGTCGGGATCGGTGCGGGCCAGCAGCATGAGTACATCGCCCCGGGCGGCGAACGTGCACCAGGTCTTCACCCCGTTGATGAGCCAGCCGCCGTCAGTGGGCGTGGCCGTCACGTTCAGGTTGGCCACGTCCGAGCCGTAGTCCGGCTCGGTCACCGCCACGGCGGCCATGATCTCGCCGATCGCCAGGCGGGGCAGCCAGGTGCGCTTCTGCTCCTCGGTGCCGCCGCTCTCGAGCGCCCGGGCGAGGATCTCCGGGCGGGTGATGAGGCTGCCGCCGGCGCCCAGAGAGCCACGTGACAGCTCCTCGGTGGCGATCACCATGCCGAGGTAGTCGGACTGCGAGCCCGAGGCGAACCCGCCGTACTCCTCGCTGATCGACAAGCCGAACGCGCCCATCTCACCGAGGCCGGAGATGATGTCCTCCGGAATGTCGGTGTTCTCACGGTGGATGTGCTCGGCCCGCGGAGCGATCTTCTCGTCCGCGAAGCGACGGAACGTGTCTTGCACCATCTCGAAGTCC
This sequence comes from Acidimicrobiia bacterium, assembly GCA_034667945.1. Taxonomy (GTDB): domain Bacteria; phylum Actinomycetota; class Acidimicrobiia; order Acidimicrobiales; family CAIXPF01; genus JAXDQG01. Next base: position 671 of record JAXDQG010000024.1, read on the forward strand.
GGATCGAGGTGGCGCGGACCGGGATCGTCAGCCAGCTCGGCCAGGAAGGCGGGGTCCCGATAGCGGGCCAGGAACGAGCGGGCACCGTCGAAGGCGTCCGGCTTCACGCCCCAGGAGTCCTCCCGTCCGAAGACCTTGGTGGCCACCTCGGCCACGGCATCGGCGACGAAGGCGGCGCACAGGCGGGCCTCGAGGTCACCCTTGGCGCCGTAGTCCAGCATCCCTCGCGCCGTCTCGGTCGCCGCAGCCGCGTGGGCCAGGTCGTAGGCCAACACCTGCTTCTCGTCGACTGCATTGCGTCCGCCCGCTTTGAGCTGCTCGATCCCCCGTCGCACCACCCCGGCGGCGATCTCGATGACGGAGGCGGCTTCCTGCAAGTCGACAGCGGTCATGGGCCCGGAGGTTATCGGTGGCGGTCGGGCTGCTCACATTGCAGGGTAAGCGCTGCGTCATCGCCGTCATCGCCGGCCGGCCAGCCGCATCGCCGACCGGCCCGCCGCATCGGCGCGCGACACTGTGCCGGTGCCGTTGTCGCTCAGCCACTGGGGAACCTACGACATCGATGTGCAGGACGGCCGCCTGGTGGGCGTCCGCGCGCTGCCCGGCGACCCCGACCCGTCACCCATCGGCGAGAGCCTGCTGGACACCCCCGACCACCCGGTGCGCATCCGCAAGCCTGCAGCCCGCAAGGGCTGGCTCAGCGAGGTGGAGTCCGGGCGGCGCGGCCGGCGGGGCGATCGGCGGCGAGGTGGTGAGCCGTTCGTCGAGTTGAGCTGGGAGACCGCGCTCGACCTGGCTGCCGCCGAGCTCGACCGCGTCCGTCGCGAACACGGCAACGAGGCCATCTACGCCGGATCCTACGGGTGGGGGTCTGCCGGTCGCTTCCACAACCCGCAGACCCAGCTCTATCGACTGCTCAACCTCATCGGCGGGTTCACGGCCGGCGCCAACTCGTACTCCTACGCCGCCGCCGAGGTCATCCTCCCCTACCTGCTCGGTGATTTCCGCCAGATGCTGGGCAATCACACGGCCTTCGAGCAGCTGGCGGCGCACGGTCGTCTCCTGGTGGCCTTCGGCGGTCTGCCGTCGAAGAACCAGCAGGTCGAGAACGGCGGAACGTTCCGGCACCTGGCGCCCGAAGGTCTGCGGGCCATGCGGGAGGCTGGCGTGGACATCGTGGCGGTGTCCCCCCTCCGGTCCGATGTCGACGGCGAGCTCGACGCCGAGTGGTGGCCCATACGTCCCGGTACCGACGTGGCGTTGATGCTGGCCCTGGGCCACACCCTGGTCGTCGAAGGGCTGGCGGACCGGCCCTTCCTCGAGCGCTACTGCTACGGCGCAGAGCGGTTCATTGCCTACTTGTTGGGCGAGGACGGAGGACCGGCCCGCTCGGCCCAGTGGGCCGCACCGATCTGCGGGGTCGAGGAGGAGCGGATCTTGGCCTTGGCCCGGCGGATGGCCGCCGGCCCCACGCTGGTCACCGCCGCCTGGGCGCTGCAACGGGCCGACCACGGTGAGCAGGCCTATTCGGCCGTGGTCGCACTGGCGGCACTGCTGGGACAGATCGGCACTGCCGGCGGAGGCCTGGGCTTGGGCTACGGCTCGGTGAACCGGGTCGGATCGGCCGAGAACGCCTTCACGCTCGCTCGGCTGCCGGTTGGCGTGAATCCCGTGGCCACCTTCATCCCGGTGGCCCGGCTCACAGAGCTGCTCGAACGCTCGGGCCTCCCGGAGGCCGCCCTCCGGAGGGCAGCCGCGCCGGGCGACCCGGGCGGTCCGGGCGAAACCCTCGCCTACGACGGCAGCATGATCATGCTGCCCGACGTCCGGCTCGTGTACTGGGCGGGGGGCAACCCCTTCCACCATCACCAGAACCTCAACCGGCTGATCGGCGCCTGGCAGCAGCCCGAGACGGTCATCGTGCACGAGCAGGCCTGGAACGCGCTGGCCCGCCATGCCGACCTGGTCCTGCCCGTCACGACGACGCTCGAGCGCGACGACATCGGGACGTCCCCCTTGATCGGCGCGCTGATCGCCATGCCGCGCCTGATCGATCCGCCCGGCGAGGCCCGTGACGATTCCGCCATCCGCGCGGGATGGGCCGTGCGGTTCGGTGTCGCCGCGCGATACACCGAGGGCCTCGACACGGACGGCTGGCTGCGCCGCATCTGGGAAGAATCGACGGTGAGGGGACGCGCGACCGGCGTCGACCTGCCTCCCTACGAGGAGCTTTGGGAGAAGCAGGTCATCGAGCTGCCCCGCCCGAAGGAGCCCCGCGTGATGTTGGACGGCTTCCGGGCCGATCCAGACGCCAATCGGCTGCCCACGCCGAGTGGACGTATCGAGCTGTGGTCCGAGCAGCTGGCCACCTTCGACCTCGAAGATTGCCCCGCGCATGCGGCCTGGTTCGAGCCGGTGGAATGGCTGGGGTCTCCGCTGGCCGAGCGCTTCCCGCTGCACCTGGTCTCCCATCAACCGGCGCACCGTTTGCACAGCCAACTGGACTACGGGCGGGCCAGCCGCTCGCGGAAGGTGGCCGACCGCGAGCCGGTCAGGATGCACCCCCACGATGCCGGCGAGCGGGGCATTCGCAGCGGCGACGTGGTCCGCCTCTTCAACGACCGCGGGGCGACACTGGCCGGCGCGGTTGTGACCGACGCGGTCATGCCGGGCGTCATCGTGCTGGCCACCGGGGCGTGGTACGACCCGCTCGAGCCGGGTGTGGCCGGCTCGCTCGATGTCCACGGCAACCCCAATGTGCTCACCAGCGATCGGCCGGCATCGTCGTTGTCGCAGGGCCCGGCACCCGGGTCGTGCCTGGTGCAGGTGGAGCGGTGGGAGGGTGAGGCTCCGCCGGTGCGTTGCTTCGAACCGCCCGTGCTCGAGTGAGGTTCGCCGGCGTGCCCTGACGGGGTGTCAGAACTCGTTTCGGTCGCCGTACCAGCCGTACGCTGCCCCGCCATGACCGTGCACGATCGGCCGTTCGGCCGTTACTACGAGGACTTCGAGATCGGTGACATCTACCGCCACTGGCCGGGCAAGACGATCACCGAGTACGACGACCATCTGTTCTGCATGATCACCATGAACCACCATCCGCTGCACACCAACGAGTGGTTTGCCCAGCACGAGACGGTGCACGGCCGCAATGTGGTGGTGGGCAACCTCGTCTACTCGATCGTGCTCGGCATGAGCGTGCCCGACGTCTCCGGTGCGGCCATCGCCAATCTCGAGGTCGAGACGTTGCAGCACAAGGTGCCGACCTTCCACGGCGACACGATCTACGCCGAGACGAAGGTGCTCGACAAGCGCGAGTCGTCGTCCCGGCCCGACCGCGGCGTCGTCACGGTCGAGACCAAGGGCATCAACCAGCGCAAAGAAGAGGTCTGCTACTTCAAGCGCCGGGTCATGGTGTGGAAGAAGGACGGCGCGCCCCAGCGGTCCCGCCCCTACGACGGGGGCTCCATCTGGGAGTGAGTCGGTGGGTGCCGGGCTCCTCCCCGCGGCCAGCCCGGGAGGCGCTCCGCCCTTGGCGCCCGGCGTCAGACCATTGACAGGATCCGGTCCCATTGCTCGTCGGACACCGGCAGGACCGATAGGCGGTTGCCCCTTTTGACCAGGGCGAAGTCGCCGAGCTCGTCGGCGCGGGCCTTCAATTCCGCCAACGTGACGGTGCGATCGAGTTTCCGCACATAGCGCACGTCCACCACCAGCCAGCGGGGGTCGTCGGGCTTCGAGCCGGGATCGAAGTAGTGGCTCACCGGGTCGAACTGGGTGGGATCCGGATACGCCTCGTGGCTGATCTCGGCAATGCCGACCACGCCCGGCGTGGCGCAATTCGAGTGGTAGAACAGCACCCCGTCGCCGACTGCCATGTCGTCCCGCATCATGTTGCGGGCCTGGTAGTTCCGGACGCCTTCCCACATGGTGGTTTGGTTGGGCGCCGAGGCCAGGTCGTCTATGGAGAACGTGTCCGGTTCCGACTTCATCAGCCAACGACGCATACGGTCCGCCATATTGCCCGACCTGCCCGCGTGGTTCGAGCGGCGGCGGCGCGAGCTGCCGTGGCGTCGGACACGAGACCCGTGGGCGGTGCTGGTCAGCGAGGTGATGCTGCAGCAGACGCAGGTCGACCGGGTGGTTCCCCGCTGGCACGAGTTCCTCGAGCGGTTCCCGACGACGGTCGCCTGTGCCTCCTCGCCGCTGGCCGCGGTGCTCGAGCTCTGGGTCGGGCTCGGCTACAACCGCCGGGCGGTCAACCTGTGGCGGACGGCCCGTGTGGTGACCGACAGCTTCGGAGGGCGGTTCCCTGATCGGCTCGAGGTGCTCTTGGCCCTGCCCGGTGTCGGGCCTTACACGGCCCGGGCCGTGCTGGCCTTCGCGTACGAAGCCGATGTCGGTGTCGTGGATACGAACGTCGGGCGGGTCCTTGCCCGGGTGACCGGTCGACCGTTGACCCTGCGTGGGGTGCAGGAGTTGGCGGATGCCATCGTCCCCGAGGGCTCGGCATGGGCCCACAACCAGGCCATGTTGGACCTCGGCGCCACGGTCTGCCGGGCGCGCCAGCCTCGGTGCGAGGAGTGCCCGCTGCGGGCTGCTTGCGCATGGGCCGAGGCTGGTCGGCCGGAACCCGATCCGGCCCTCGGCTCGGGCGGGGTGTCCGGGCGGCAGTCGCGCTTCGTTGGCTCGGACCGCCAGGGTCGGGGACGGCTGGTGGCGGCGCTGCGTCACGGTGCCGTGGAGGCCGACGGTCTGGCCGCAGCGATGGGTTGGCCGGACGATCCGGCACGAGCCCTGCGGGTGGCCGCCGGACTGCTGGACGATGGCCTCGTTGTGGTCGGAACCGACGGCTATCGGCTTCCGTGAGATCTGGGGGCGCTAGATCTTGGGCGGGCGGCACAGCGCGCTGAGCGCGCACCACGGACGGGCTTCAGCCCGCTTGCAGCGCGCCTAGGATCTCGTCAACCGCCTTGTCGGCAAGTTCGCGCATCTCGTCGTCCGTCCGGTCCTG
>JAXDQG010000025.1:0-11017 GCA_034667945.1 Acidimicrobiia bacterium
CCACCGACAACTCCCCGCCCACCGACAACTCCCCGCCCACCGACAACTCCCCGCCCACCGACAACGCGCCCCACACCGACAACGCCCCACCCGGCCAGCCAGCCACCGGCAGCGCGCCGCAGGCCCCGGTCCCCGGGGTACTGGACCTGACCAACACGCCCGACCGTCAGTCGGCAGTCCTTGGCGATGTCATCACCTTCACGCTGGTGGTGACCAACACCGGCACGACCCCCCTGACGAATGTGCGGGTCATCGACGAGTTGCTCGACATCGACAATCCATTGGGCAACCTGGCTGTCGGCGAGAGCCGGACGCTCAGCGGTACGCACACGGTGACACCGGCTGAGGTGACGGCGCTGGAGGTGGTCAACCCCGCCCGCGCGACCGCCACCGAGGCACCGACCGTCGTGCGGACCGCTCGGGTCCCGGTCACCGCGGTAGCCGGCGTGCGGGTGGGAGGCATCACAGCAACATTGGCTCTGCCGACCACCGGCCCGCACAGCTCGACCCGGCTGTTCCTCTGGCTGGCCGCGGCGCTGGCGGCCATGGGATCGGCGTATCTGGCGGCGGGACGCAAGCCGCAGCGGATCAAGTGGTAGTGGCCCACTAAGCCGGATAGGCCGAGCGGATGTGAGGACCCTGCGAAGCATGGGGCCGAGCATCGAGGAGGCCTATCCGCTCAGTGTCTCGGTGGGATAGATCCGAACAGGTGGGCGGGGGGCTCAGCGGCCCGGTGTGCACCAGCTGCATGCCGGGCCGTGAGCGCGTCCGGGATGGGCGGGGGCTGCATCCGTCACTCCCGCTGCGGGATGAGCCCGTCCGTCGGGACCGGTCCAGTTGACCGGCGATAGGCCCACCCGGGGGTTCCCCCGCCGTCAGTCCTCGAAGGCCTCCGGAGGTGGGCAGGCGCAGACCAGGTTGCGGTCACCGTAGGCGCCGTCGATGCGACCCACTGGCGGCCAGTACTTGTCCTTCCGCAGCGAGGCGACAGGATACGCGCCCTCTTCGCGGGTGTAGGGCCGGTTCCACTCCCCGACCAGCAGGTCCTCGGCGGTGTGGGGGGCGTGGTGGAGCGGATTGTCGTCCGCCGGCCACTGACCGCTCGCCACCTGGTCGATCTCGGCCCGGATACGGATCATGGCGTCGCAGAAGCGATCGAGCTCGACCTTGGACTCGGACTCCGTGGGCTCCACCATGAGCGTGCCGGCCACCGGGAAGGACATCGTCGGCGCGTGGAAGCCGTAGTCGATGAGGCGCTTGGCGACATCGTCGACCGTGACCCCGGTCGACTGGGTGAGCGGCCGGATGTCGAGGATGCACTCGTGGGCCACCCGACCGCCGTCGCCCTGATAGAGCACCGGGAAATAGGGCGCCAGCCGGGTGGCGACGTAGTTGGCGGCCAGAATGGCCACCTCCGTGGCGTGCCGCAGCCCAGGGCCTCCCATCAAGCGGATGTACGCCCACGAGATGGGCAGGATGCCGGCACTTCCCCAGGGAGCGGCCGAGATGGAACCGGGCCCGGTGTCGAGCGGCCCGGCCTCGGGCACAACCACCGAGCTGGGCAGGAAGGGCGCCAGGTGGGCACGAACCGCCACCGGGCCTACGCCGGGTCCGCCTCCGCCATGGGGGATGCAGAAGGTCTTGTGCAGGTTCAGATGCGAGACGTCGGCCCCGAACTTGCCGGGCTTCGCCACGCCCACCAGCGCATTGAGGTTGGCGCCGTCCACGTAGACCTGGCCGCCGTGTTCATGCACGACATCGCAGAGCTCCGTGATGCCCGCCTCGAACACCCCGTGGGTCGAGGGATAGGTGACCATGACGGCCGCCAGCGAGTCGGCGTGCTCGGTCGCCTTGCGGCGGAGATCGTCGAGATCGACGTTGCCGGAGCTGTCGCACGCGACGACGACCACCTTCATGCCGGCCATGACTGCCGAGGCGGCATTGGTGCCGTGGGCGGAGGACGGGATCAGGCAGACGGTCCTTGCGCCCTCACCTCGGCTTTCGTGGTACCGGCGGATAGCCAGAAGCCCTGCGAGCTCACCTTGTGATCCGGCGTTCGGCTGGACCGACACCCGGTCGTAGCCGGTGCATTCCACCAGTGCTGCTTCCAGCTCACTGATGAGCTGCCGGTAGCCGGCCGCCTGCTCGAGCGGCGCGAACGGGTGCACGTCGGCGAAGTTGGGCCAGGTCACCGGAATCATCTCGGTGGTGGCGTTGAGCTTCATGGTGCAGCTGCCCAGCGGGATCATCGCCCGGTCGAGCGCCACGTCACGGTCAGAGAGACGCCGCAGGTAGCGCAGCATCTCGGTCTCCGAGTGGTAGCTGTTGAAGACTGGATGCGTGAGGAACGGGCTCGTCCGGCCGAGCCCTTCCGGGAAGCCATCCTCGACGACGGCATCGAGCCCGTCAACCGACGCCTCGACGCCGAACGCGCCCCACACCTGGGCAACCGTCTCGGCGGTCGTCGTCTCGTCGAGAGCGATGCCAACGGTGTCCGCGTCGAGCAGGCGGAGGTTGATGCCACGTTGCCGCGCAGCCTCCGTGACCTGATCGGCGAGGCCGGGGACCCGGACCGAGATCGTGTCGAAGAACTGCCGGGTCACCACGTCGATACCGGCGGTCGCCAGCCCCTCGGCCAGGATTGCGGCCAAGCGGTGTGTGCGCCGGGCGATGACGGTGAGCCCGTGCGGGCCGTGGTAGACGGCGTACATCGACGCCATCACCGCCAGAAGCACCTGCGCGGTGCAGATGTTGGAGGTGGCCTTCTCTCGGCGGATGTGCTGCTCACGGGTCTGCAGGGCCAGCCGCAGCGCCGGCCGGCCGGCGGCATCAACGGACAGCCCGACGAGCCGGCCCGGCAGGGAGCGACGGAATCCCTCACGCGTGGCGAGGAAGCCGGCATGCGGGCCGCCGTAACCCATGGGCACGCCGAAGCGCTGGGAGTTGCCGACAACTGCATCGGCGCCCTGCTCGCCCGGGGGCTTCAAGACGGTCAGCGCCAGCAGGTCGCTGGCCACCGCCACCAAGCCGCCGGCCTCGTGCACCGCTTCGACCACCTTGGCGAGGTCACGGACCTCACCGGAGGAGCCCGGATACTGGACCAGGACACCGAAGGCGTCGGTGACGTCCGGGTCCGACCAGGGGTCGCCCACCCGCACCTTGATGCCCAACGGCTCGGCGCGGGTCTCGACCACCGCGATGGTCTGCGGATGGCAGTCGGCGTCGACGAAGAAGTTGGCGGAGGCATGGGTTCCGACCCGCCGGAGCAACGTCATGGCCTCGGCGGCGGCAGTGCCCTCGTCGAGCATCGACGCGTTGGCGATGTCCATGGCCGTCAGGTCGATGACCATCGTCTGGAAGTTCAACAGCGCCTCGAGTCGGCCCTGGGAGATCTCCGGCTGATAGGGCGTGTACGCCGTGTACCAGGCGGGATTCTCGAGGACGTTGCGGAGCACCACTGCCGGCGTGCGCGTGGCGTAGTAGCCCATGCCGATCAGCGAGGTCAGCACCTGGTTGCGTCCGGCGATGGTCCGCAGCTCGGCCAATACCTCGGCCTCGCCCACGCCGTCGGGCAGCGCCAGCGCCTCGTCGAGCCGTATCGATTTCGGAACCGCTTGCGCCACCAGGTCGTCGAGACTCGAGGCCTCGATGGTGGCCAGCATCTCCCCGATGTCCTGGTCACGGGGACCGAGATGACGGGCGGCGAAGGCACCACCAGGTTGCAGGTCTGCCAGAGTGGCCATGGAAGGCAGAGTTGCCATGGAAGTTCAGCCTCCGCGGACGTAGCGATGGGGAACGAAGGGCAGCTCGATCACCCGGCAGGGCACATCGGTGCCCCGCACGTCGGCGATCAACTCGGTTCCGGCGGCGTCCAGCCCATCCGGGACATAACCCATGGCGATAGGGGCGCCCACGGTGGGGCCGTAGCCGCCGCTGGTGACGTAGCCGGCGGGCGAACCATCCGAGGCGCGTAGGGCCGCGCCATCCCGTACGGGCTTTCGACCCACCGGCGCCAGCCCCACTCGGCGACGACGGGGGCCGTCTCGCAGCTCGGCGAGGATGCGGACCGCTCCTGGGAAGTTTGCCTCGGTGCGTCTCCGAGCCTGGATCGTCCAGCCGAGCGCGGCCTCGATGGGCGACGTCGCCTGATCGAGATCGTGCCCGTAGAGGCAGAGGCCGGCTTCGAGACGGAGCGAGTCGCGTGCCGCCAGGCCGGCGAGCTGCGCCTCGGGCTCGGCCAGCAGCACTTCCGCCAGCGGAACGGCCTTGTCGGTGGCCACGGTGAGCTCGAACCCGTCCTCGCCGGTGTAGCCCGAGCGGCTGACCGCCACCGGGATCCCCGCCACCTTGGCCGAACCGGTCTGCATGAACGTGAGGCCGGCCACCTCTGGAGCCAGCCGCCTCAGCACGGCGACAGCCTCGGGCCCCTGCAGGGCCAGGAGCGCCAGGTCGGTGCGGTGCTCGACCTTGATCGCGTCCGGCAGTCCGGCCCGCAGGTGCTCGATGTCGGCGTCTTTGCCGGCGGCGTTCACGACCAGGGTCAACCGATTCGCGTCTTCCTTGGCGACCATGATGTCGTCGATCACGCCGCCGTCGTCGTTGGTGAGCAGCGTGTAGCGCATGCGCTGCGGGCCGAGGGTGGCGATGGCCGACGGAACCAGCTGTTCGAGGGCCTCGGCGACCGCCGGCCCGGAAAGGTTGACCACGCCCATGTGGGCAACGTCGAACAGCGCGGCTCGGGTACGGCACTGCTGGTGCTCGGCCATGGGTCCGGGCTCGTAGCGCACGGGCATCTCGTAGCCGGCGAAGGCGACCATGCGACCACCGTGGCTGCGATGGAGGTCGTACAGAGAGGTGCGCCGCAGGTGCTCGTCGTCCAACGGGGGCTCCTCGGTGTCGTCGGGGGTGGTCCGGTGGTGGCGCACGCGCCGCCTGACGGCGACCGTCCGTTCACCACGCCCCCTCTGTCGCGGAACCTGAGAGTTTCCCCGGACCTGCCTCGGCCCGGCTTACCCCGTCGGTGAGAGCTCTCGCCCTGCTTTCCAGAGTCGCCCGACGCTGCGGTCCTCGGTGCCTGAGAGATTCCGGGGCGGTTGCTCCTTCGGCGGCCCACCGCCCTGGCTGGGCGGCAAGCGCTCTCCCACAACGTCGATCGGCGTGACTGATGCTAGCCAAGAAGGCCGGACTGCACAGCGACTGGTGCCGGATCGCGACCTGACGTGTGGGCTTCGAGTTCTGCCCGCTCGGCTGCCCGCTCGCCATCACCCCCACGCCGGCCTCACCCCAACGCCGGCCTCAGCGGAGGCTGCTGGTCAGCTCTTCCCACAGGTCGCTGTAGGCCCGCGCGGCGATCGATGCCGGCGCCCAGATGCCGACTGGCGACCGGCGCAGCCCCATCTGCTCGATCTCGGTGGCCGCCGGGATGGCCGAACGGAGGACATCGGAACGCTCGGCCCACAGCTGCTGCATCACTTCGGCGTGCAGGCGTTTGCGTCCGTCCACCATGGAGAAGAAGCAGCGCAGGGGCACATCCGCCTGCTTGGTACGTGTGCGGAAATCATCGAGCTGCTCCAGCGTGCGCAGCGAGAGGGTCGTGGGGATCAGCGGTACGACCAGGCAGTCGGCGGCGGCGAAGACGTTCTCGGAGGCGAGGGACACCTGCGGCGGGCAGTCCATGAGGATCAGGTCGTAGTCGTCGGCCAGCAGCTGGGTGACCTTGGCAACGCGGGTGGTCCGTCCCTTGGCCCTGTCGAGATGCAGGTCGAAGTTCCGCAAGGAGAAGTCGGCTGGCAACAGGTCGAGGTTGTCGAAATCCGTGCCCTTGATGTGGTCGACCACCCGATCACGCTGGCGGATGAGGCCCTTCGCGCCTCCCTCCAGCTTGGGCGCCACCCGGAAGTAGAACGACGCCGCCCCTTGTGGATCGAGGTCCCAGACCAGGGTGCGGCACTGCCGACGGGTTGCCTCGAAGGCCAGGTTGACCACGGTCGAGGTCTTCCCGACCCCGCCCTTGGCGTTGTAGACGGCCAGGACTTTCATCGATCGTCCACATCGGCCGAATTGCCGGGGACAACGGGGTCGGCGGCGGATTGGAGCGCATCCCACAACCGCTCGAATCGGCGACGAGAGCCTCGACTGTCGAACCTACGGAATGTCTTGACCGCGGCCGCCAAGGCCACCTCGCCGCGGACCCGATGCCACTCGACGAGCGCCCCCGTGGCCAAAAGCGCCCGGGCGATGCCGTCGTCGATTTGGGTCGAGCGTGCGCTTTGGGTCGAGCGGGCGAGTGGGGTCGAGCGGGCGAGTGGGGTCGAGCGGGCGAGTGGGGTCGAGCGTGCGAGTGGGGTCGAGCGTGCGAGTGCAAGGCCGGCTTGGTGGAGGAGCTCGGCGTGCGCCGCCCGGTCTTGGGCTTCACCCAGCGCTGTCTGAAGTTCCCGCAACGTGTCGAGTGCCTGGTCCACGGGCTCGGGGGCCAGGGAACGGAATCCATCGAGCTGATAGCGCAGCCGTTTGGCGACCTTGCGCAGGTCGTGCCAATCCTCCGGGCAGCCGGCGGAGCGTCCCTTGCGACACAAGCTCCGATGCACATCCCGGAGATGCTCAGCCGCCTTGGCCCCTGCCGGGGTTTGCGTCTTCGCGTTCCCGCCGAGCCGGTCGGCACCGTCCGTCGTATCCAGCCCGCTCAGCCCGCCCGGATCCTCAGCCAGCCTCCCGAGCGCCAGCAGCAGCGCCCGGTGCCGCTCGCCGTCGAAGGCCGCGTCGATGGCCTCGCGAGCTTCGTTGCGCCACTGCTTCAGCTGTTGCACCAGCGGCGCGAGGTCGGCGCGCCTCGACGCGACCACCGGGTCGTCCGTCTCCAGGTCGACGAGGAGCACGTCGAGGTCACGGGCGGCACCGGTGAGTCCGCCCAGCCAGCGCAGTTCCTCGTCGAGGCCGCGGCGATCAGCCTTGTCGAGGACACCGGCCGCCAGGTGGATCACTGCCCGACCGCGCCGCATGGCCACTCGGTAGTCGTGGAGGAACTCGTCGTCCAGCCCCTGGCGGACCCCCGGTTCGTTGGCGGCGAGCACTTCGCTGACCCGGCGGAGGAGCAGGCGAATGGCGAGCGGGGCCGTTGCATCGGCCGGCAAGTGCACATCGAAGGCGGAGGGGTCGCGGCCCGGCTCGCGCCCAATTGCTGCCGCGGCACGAAGGAGCGCGGGGATCGCCTGCTGGTCGCCCAACGCCCCGACGATGGAGGCGGCCAGACGCTCGTAGTGGGCCGGATATCCGCGCACCGCGGTGACCTGCGCCGTGATGCCCAGGGCTTGCCGGCCGGAACCCAGGTTCCCGGCCGTGCCGAGGACGACGTCGTCGCTGACGGTGACCCGGCCGACGGTCTTCGCCTCGTCGTCGAGGAGGCGGAACCGGAACCAGCGGCTGCTGACGGTGACAATGGGCTGGAGAGCCCTCGGACCGACCAACTCGCACAGGGCGTCGCGCATGCGGACGTTGGCCAGGCTTTCGGGCCGGCTGGGCACCGATTCGACCGCAGCTTCCCCCACCGCGGCCGGCGGAGCTCCCACCACCGGAGCTCCCACCACCGGGGCCGACAGACTGAGCGGGGATAGGCGAAGGCACCCCGCACCGCCGGGTAACGACCGCTCATGCTCCAGCACGAAACCTCGCCGATACAGCCGCCAGTCGAAGGTGTCCACCAGCGCCCGCTCGAGGTGGCCCTCACCGTCAGGCGAAAGGCCGAGCTCGTGGGACAGGCGATGGCGGATGACCTGCAACTCGTCCTGAGGAGACCTGTCGTGATGGTCCCCCGCACCGCCAGTCGTCACGGCGATGAGGAGTGGCTGCATGCGTGCGTACTCTGCCATTGATGCCGACCGGCCGCATCTCTGTGGCAGGCGATACGGTGCCTCTTCGCCGAGCCACTTCGAGGAGGCAGACCGTTGCCGAACGCTTTCAGCCGGGCTAGATCCGGGGTGCGACCGTTGGACGCAGATGCGATGGCCGAGGCGACGCTCCTGCAGGACCGCTTGACCAAGCCGCGGGGAGCACTCGGTCGCCTGGAGCCGCTGGGCATACGCCTGTGCGGGATGGCGGCTGTCTGTCCGCCGCCGCTCCCCGCACCCGCGGCCGTGGCGGTCTTTGCAGCCGATCACGGCGTTGTCGCCCAAGGCGTGACGCCCTGGCCGCAAGAGGTGACGGCCCAGATGGTGGCCAACTTCACCACTGGTGGCGCCGCCATCAACGTCATCGCCCGGCAAACGGGTGCCCGGGTGCTGGTTGTCGATGTCGGGGTGGCGAGCGAACTAGGTGAGGCGCCCGGCCTGCTCCGCCGCAAGGTGCGCCAGGGAACAGCCGACCTCGCCGAGCGCTCGGCGATGACCTTGGGCGAGGCCGAAGCTGCACTCGACATCGGGGCAGAGGTGGCCGCTCTGCTCGTGGAGGAAGGGGCTCACTGCCTGGTCACCGGGGAGATGGGCATCGGCAACACCACACCCGCGGCCGCCTTGATCGCCGCGTTGACCGGCCGTCCGGCGAACGAGGTCACCGGCAGGGGGACGGGTGTCGACGATGTCGGCCTGCGCCACAAGGTGACGGTGGTGGAGCGGGCCGTCGAACGCCACGCCGGTGCGATTTCCAGCGGGCCGCTGGAGACGCTGGCGGCTCTCGGCGGGCTCGAGATCGCGGCGTTGAGCGGCTTCATCGTCGGCGCCGCGGCGGCTGGCGTGCCCGTTGTGGTCGACGGCGTGATCGCGGACGCAGCGTTGCTGGTGGCGGCGGCACTGGTCCCGGGGGTGGAGGCCTACGCCATTGCCGGCCACCGCTCCAGCGAGCCCGGAGCCACCGCGGTATTGACCCGACTGGGGCTGGAGCCGCTGTTGGACCTCGGCATGCGGCTCGGGGAAGGCAGCGGCGCCTGCCTGGCGCTGCCGGTGGTAGAGGCGGCGGCTCGAGTGCTGCGGGAGATGGCGACGTTCGACTCGGCGGGCGTCAGCGAGAAATAGCCGGCTGGCTGCCCCTCTCCTCCTCAGGTGCGCCTGACTGGTTGCAACCGCCGGAGGTCGAGTTGCTCGATGGCGCGAATGCGGCGACGGGCGTGATGCTTGGCGCGCCGCCGTAGGCAGGGAACTGCGCCGGTGGCCCACCGCCGGGCAACCGCTGCGGCCAACTGGGGCGCGGGCCGCCGGAGATCGACCTCGGCGTAGGGGCGCAGGTAGACACCGGTGGTGACCCGCCGCACCAGGTCCCGATCGACCGGAAGGCCCGCTTGACGCAGCCGTGCGATGAGATACGAGGCCAAGACCTGAAGCTCCTGCACGCCGTTACGAGCGGCAAGGCCGACATCAAGCGCAACGGCCAGCGGAAGCGCGGCACGACCGACGATCTTGGAGCCGGCCTTGCCAGCGACCCGACGACCCAAGCGCCCGGCCATCGCTCCGCGGGCCGCCTTGAGTGCGGCCCACTCAGCAGCACCGGACAGCGCCGGAGGGAACCCGCTCTCGCTCCGACTCTCGATCTGGGCCAGGGCCGCCTCGGCGGTCGGCACGTCGAGCGGCTCATCGAAAACCCGATCGAGCGCGGCTTCGACCGTCCGGGACAGCTGCTGGCTCAGCCAGCGGGGTACGTCACCGACCCCAAACGAGCCAGCCCCCTCACCGGGAGGGGGCTGGGAAAGAGCCGGCGAACCACTGGTCGAGCCCGTCAGGCGTCCACTTCGATGAAGATGCATTCGCCGGGGCACTCCTCGGCTGATTCGATCACGCTGTCGAGCAGGCCATCTGGCACGCGGGCCATGCCCGCGGCACCAGCCGCGTTGGCCTTCCCGTCGAACAGTGTCTGCGTCCCGTAGTGCGACGCCTCTTCTTTCACGTAATAGAGGCCGTCGTCCTGGCCATAGAACACGTCGGGGCAGATCTCGGAGCACAGGCCGTCGCCCGTGCAGAGATCCTGATCGATCCAAACCTTGGTCATGACGCTTGGTCGTCTCCCTGTGTCGGACAAGCGATCAATGGCGAGCCCCGGCGGGCTGTCCGGAAGGCACCACCTGGCTGTCGGTGATTCTAACGGGATATGCCGGGGAAATCCCATACCGGGTGTTGAGCGCGGGGGCGGGCTCCGGACTTTGGGATCGGGGGCCGCACTCCCCGCTCTAGATGTCGAGGGCCTCCTTGTCGAGCAGCGCCGAGTTCTTGATGATGTAGGCCTTCCGGGATTCGACGTCTTTGCCCATGAGCACCTCGAAGGCGGAAGCCGCGGCCACCGCCTGCTCCGCATCGCCCATGGTGACCCGTCGCAGAACCCTGGTGGCCGGGTCGAGCGTGGTGGTGGCCAACTCGGCCACGTCCATCTCGCCCAGACCCTTGTTGCGGGTGATGTTGAACTTCGTACCCGCCGCCTCCAGCCGGGCAATCAGCTCATCTCGCTCGGGTTCGCCGTAGCAGTAGTGCTTGGCGCCGCCCTTGCCGCTCTCCTTGACCGTGTAGAGCGGGGGCATGGCGACGTACACCCGCCCTGCTTCGAGCAGGGGCCGGGTGTAGTGGAAGAACAGCGTCAACAACAGGCATCGGATGTGGCTGCCGTCGACATCTGCGTCGGCCAGGATGACCACCCGCCCATAACGGCACGCGGCCAGGTCGAACTCGGGGCCGGAACCACCGCCGAGCGCAGTGAAAATGGCCTCGGCCTCGGCATTGTCGAGCACCTGCTTGAGCGTCGACTTGCCGGCGTTGATGATCTTCCCCCGGATCGGCAGGACCGCCTGAACCTCGCTGTCACGGCCCTGCTTGGCCGGACCAGCGGCCGAATCGCCCTCGACGATGAGCAGTTCGGACGCACCAACATCGGTGGTTCGGCAATCGGCCAGCTTGGCCGGCATGCCGCTGGAGCCCAGCGACGACGCCCGACGAAGCGTCTCGCGCTGCTGCCGCTGGGTGAGCCGCACCTCGACCGCGGTGATGATCTTCGAGCGAACCGCATCGACCTGGGTCTTGCGGCCACGCTCGAACCACTCACTGAGACC
>JAXDQG010000026.1:0-3318 GCA_034667945.1 Acidimicrobiia bacterium
CAGCCGGTCGAACTCAGGTTCGGTGAGCACCAGGTCGGTCAGCTCGAAGGTGCCGACCTCCGCCCATGCACCGGCAAGGCCGGACGAGCCTTCGAAGTAGGCATCCTGCAGGCGGCGGTTCTCCGACAGCAGCGGGCCGAGGATCGCGCCCTCGACGGTCTGGCTTGGTGGCAGCTCGCGGTGGTGGCCTTCGATCCGCAGCGACTCGTAGGTCGTGCGCCACGGCTTGTGCCTCCGGGTCGGCCCGGGCACCGGATCGGGCTCGATGAAGCCGTGCCTGTGCAGCACCGAGAGGTGATAGCTCACGCTGGCGGTGGACTCGCCGGTGAGCTCGGCCAGCCGGGCACCGGTCGCCGGTTGGTGCTGGCGGATCAGCCGAAGCAGCTGCATCCGCAGCGGGTGGGCCAGGGCGCGCAACCGGTGGGGATCGGTGACGTCGAGGATGCGGGCCAGATCCTGCGGGTCCCGCCCGCCCGGCACCGACGGCATGGACGGCTGTGTCGCTGAGGACGGCTGCATCGGCGTGGAGTGCTCGGCCATACGACCGATCCTCGCATGCCAACAAACCTTTGCCAAGATTCCTTTGCCTAATTTCCTTGGCAATACCCTGCGGCGTCTAGCCGGCCGATTTCCTGGGAGGCTGTTCCGCGTGCGGGTGATCGTGGTCGGGGCCGGGGTGATCGGGCTGAGCAGCGCCCTGCGGCTGGCCGAGCACGGGCACGACGTGGCCGTGCTGGCCCGCGACCTGCCACCCGAGACGACCTCGGCTGTCGCTGCGGCGCTGTGGCATCCCTACCGCGCGCTCCCCCGCGATGCCGTCACCCGCTGGTCGGCCACGACCTACACCGAGCTGAGCCGACTGGCCAGCGAGGAGGCCGGCTGCGGAGTCGCGGTCCGGTGGGGCACCGAGTTGATCCTCGGCCCCGTGACCACGCCCTGGTGGCGCGACGCCGTACCCCGTCTTGACCCACTCACGACGGTGCCGGATGGATATGACGGCGGGTGGCGGCTGCCGGTGCCCGTCGTGGACATGTCGGTCTACCTGCCGTGGCTGGCCGCCCGACTCGCCGCGCTGCACGTCACGATCAGCCGAGCCTGGTTGGCCGCCCTGCCCCGCCCGTCGGCAGGGGTCACCGTCGTGAACTGTTCGGGCCTGGCCGCGCGCGCTCTGGTCGGCGACGACAGCGTCACTCCGGTGCGCGGCCAGGTGGTGTTCGTGGAACAGGTCGGGCTCGAGGAGTGGACGCTGGCCGGGTCAGGGGACGCCGACCTGACCTACGTCGTGCCGCGGGAGAAGGTCGTGGTCGTCGGCGGCACTGCCGAGGAGGGTGTGTACGAACCGCGGCCAGATCCCGAGGTCGCACAACAGATTCTCGCCCGGGCTCGGGCTGTCGTGCCTGAGCTGGGCCGTTCGACGGTCGTCGGTCACCGGGTCGGGCTGCGCCCAGTGCGCCCGACCGTGCGGCTCGAGGCAGAGCGGGTCGACGACGGCACCGTCGTGCACTGCTATGGGCACGGGGGCGCCGGCGTGACGACGTCCTGGGGCTGCGCCGATGATGTTGCCGCGCTGGTCGACGCAGCAGTGACCTAGTCGTCCTGACCGATGGCCAGCGGCTCGAGATCGTTGGCGCGGCGGATCTCCTCGACGATCTGCCCGATGATCTCGGTGATGCCGAAGTCCTTCGGGGTGAAGACGGCCGCGACGCCTTGGGCGCGGAGCCAGCGCGCGTCGGCCTCGGGGATGATGCCGCCGACGACGACGGGCACGTCGCCGATGCCTGCCTCGTCAAGCAGCCGCAAGACGTCGGGCACCAGTTCGCGGTGCGAACCGGACAAGATCGACAGGCCGACGCAGTGGACGCCCTCCTCGACGGCTGCCGCAGAGATCTGCGCGGGCGTGAGCCGGATGCCTTGGTAGGCCACCTCGAACCCGGCGTCGCGGGCCCGCACCGCGATCTGTTCGGCACCGTTGGAATGCCCGTCGAGCCCCGGCTTGCCGACCAGCAGCCGCAGCCGCGTGCCCAGCTCCTCCCCGGTGCGCCGCACGGCCTCCTGCACGAGCGCCAGGCTCTTGCCGGGCCGAGACAGGCCGACGGCGCCGCCGACCCCTGTGGGCGCGCGATAGGAGCCGAACACTTCTCGCAGCACGCCCGCCCATTCACCCGTGGTGACACCCGCCCGGGCACAGGCCAGCGTCGCGGGCATGAGGTTGTCGTCGGTCTTGGTCGCGGCCCGCAGGCCAGCGAGCGCGGTCTGGACGGCGTCACCGTCACGTTCGTCGCGCCACGTCTGCAAGGCAGCGATCGCCCTGGCCTCGACGGCGGGGTCGACGGACTGGATGGCCGCATCGAGGTCGGCGAGCAACGGATTGGGCTCCGTCTCGGCAAAACGGTTCACGCCGACGACGGTGTCCTCACCGGACTCGACCCGCGCTCGTCGGATGGCGTGCGATGCGACCAGCGCCGACTTGAGATAGCCGCTCTCGACGGCCACGACCGCTCCACCCATCTCCTCGATCCGGGCCATCTCCGCCCGCGCGTCGGCACACAGCTGGTCGACCTTCGCCTCCACGACTTGCGAGCCTTCGAAGATGTCGTCGTACTCCAAAAGATCGGACTCGAAGGCGAGCACCTGTTGGATGCGCAGCGACCACTGCTGGTCCCATGGGCGGGGCAGGCCGAGCGCCTCGTTCCAGGTCGGCAGCTGTACGGCGCGCGCGCGTGCACCTTTGGACAGCGTGACCGCCAACATCTCGAGCACGATGCGTTGCACGTTGTTCTCGGGCTGGGCCTCGGTGAGGCCGAGGGAGTTCACCTGGACGCCGTAGCGGAACCGCCGTTGTTTGCTGTCCTCGATGCCATAGCGCCCGCGCGTGAGCTCGTCCCAGAGCCGCACGAACGCGCGCATCTTGCACATCTCCTCGACGAACCGCACGCCGGCGTTGACGAAGAACGACGTGCGTCCGACCACCTCGCCGAAGCGGTCCGCTGGGACCTGGCCGGAATCACGCACCGCGTCGAGCACCGCCGTCGCCGTACTCATTGCGAACGCGAGCTCCTGCACCGGTGTCGCCCCGGCCTCTTGCAGGTGATAGCTGCAGATGTTGATCGGGTTCCATCGTGGGATGTGCGCGACGGTGTAGGCGATGAGGTCGGTGGTCAGCCGCATCGATGCCGACGGCGGGAACGCGTAGGTGCCGCGTGAGAGGTATTCCTTGATGATGTCGTTCTGGGTCGTCCCGGCAAGCTGGTGCGCCACCTCGAGCGGCTCGAGGTCGGGGTTCTGCTCCTCGGCGACGACCTGGTAGAGCGCGAGCAG